>JAJDAM010000420.1 GCA_029261905.1 Deltaproteobacteria bacterium | reverse complement strand
CGCGACGCCGACGATCTCGAGCTCCCGCCTGCGACCGTTGATGATGGCAGCCACTGAGTCGCCCGGACCGAGTCCATGCTCGTCGGCGAATGACTCGTGGACCAGCACCTCATCGGACTCGGTCGGGTCGATGTAGCGGCCGCTTCGCAGAAAGACGTCGTTCAACGTGTCTTCATCATCCTCGGGAATCGACAACAAGCGACCGGTGGCAGGTTCGTCGAGACCGGGTACGTCGAGGGTGACGTCCACCACCACGCGCGCGTTCACCTGCGCTACGTCGGGAATCTCGGAGATGCGCTCCGCGAGCCTCGCGGGGGCCCGGACACAGCTGGCGAACACGTGCGCGAATCGGTAGCGGTCGTAGTACGCAGCTTGGGTGCGTTCGAGGGAATCGAAGGTAGACAGGTACATGGCGAACATCGCTACACCGGTCCCGATGACCGCCGTGATCGCAAAGGACTGCGCCTTCATCTGCCAGAGATCGCGAAGGAGCTTCTTGTTCAGCGCGCGCACGGCGTCACCAGGTCAGCTCGCTGGCGCGAGCGCGCGTCTTGTTGTGTTCTTCTCGGGCGATCCGGCCGTCCGCCATGTAGAACACACGATCGGCCATCGCTCCGATCGACGCGTTGTGGGTAATCACCGCAACAGTCGTCCCGAGTTCGCGATTGACCCGGTCGATCGCGTCGAGCACCACGATGCCGGTGCGAATATCGAGCGCGCCGGTCGGCTCGTCGCAGAGCAGTACGTCTGGTCGCTTCGCGATCGCGCGAGCGATCGCCACGCGCTGTTGCTCGCCGCCGGAGAGCTGAGCGGGGAAGTGGTCCATCCGATCACCGAGTTCCACCATCTCGAGTGCTTCCTCGGGAGACCTCGGGTCTGGAACGATCTCGGTGACCAGCGCCACGTTCTCGCGTGCAGTCAGGCTCGGAATCAAGTTGTAGAACTGGAACACGAAGCCAACGTGCTCGCGACGATAACGGGTCAGTGAAGCTTCATCGGCGGATGTCAGGTCGTGGTCCTGATAAGCGACGGTCCCCGCCGTCGGAACATCGAGCCCTCCGAGGATGTTGAGCAGGGTCGACTTGCCACTTCCCGAAGGTCCGAGCAAGACCACGAATTCCGACCGGTCGAGTACGAGATCCACGCCGCGCAGTGCATGAACCTCGACATCCCCCATCTTGTAGACTTTGGTGACTCCGCGTGCCTCGAAGACCACCTCTGCCCGCTGCGAACTGCCTGAATTCGGGTGCATTTCCTACCTCCAGGATAGACCGTCGCGGCACATGGTTTGTGTACTTGGCGATCAGCTGCACCCGGGCATAGTCTAGAGGCGTTCCAGCGCGAGTGTCGCGAAGCTGAGCGCGAGGAAGAATCCACACATGTCTGTGATCGTGGTCAACACCGGGCCCGACGCGAGCGCCGGGTCCTGGCCGGCGCGGCGAAGCAGCAACGGAATCACACCCCCGATCGACACCGCCACCATCGTGTTGATCGCAAGCGCACCCCCCACGACGACGCCGAGTGCCGCACTCCCCTGCCAGAGAAACGCAACGGTTCCGATCAGCACACCGAGCGCGAGACCATTGATCAGACCCAACGAGATCTCCTGGCCCCAGACACGCAGCGCTTCGTTCGGGCGCAGGATGCCGAGCGAGAGTTCCCGCATGCTGACGGCGACCGCCTGATTGCCTGAGCAGCCGCTCATGTCGGAGATCATCGGCAGGAAGATCGCCAACGCGATCGCCGCTTCGAGCGTTTCCTGGTAGGCGGCGATGACACTGGCGGCCACCATGTTCAACACGACGTTCACCGACAGCCACGACAGGCGCCGCCGCGCGCGAAACCAGACCGGCATCGAGCGCAACTCCTCGCGCGCGAGGCCGAGCGATTTCATGTGATCCGACTGTGCGCTCTCGGCCAGCGCCTCTTCGACCGCGGATCGATGCACGATGCCGCGCAGGAGTCCTTGGTCGTCGACGACCGGTGCGCCGAGGAACGCGTAGGTATCGAAGAGCTCTTCGAGTTCTTCGAGAGAGGCGTCTGTCGACACCGAAAGCGGATCGGCGATCATCAAGGCGTCGATCGGAGTGGTGGGCTGCGAGACGATCAGCGAGCGGAGCTGGAGCACACCGCGAAGTACGCCGGTCGCTGAGACCACGAAGATGTACTGGATCGCGAAGGTCGAGAAGGTCGGATGTTCGCGAATCTGGGCGACGACCGCTGCGACATTGACGCCCTCCTCGACGGTGAACACCTCCGACGCCATCAATCCACCCGCGCTCTCCGGCGCGTAGCTCAGCAGCCTTCGAACTTCGTCGGCGGATTCGGGTGCGAGGTCGGCCAGCACCGCTTCCGACCCTTCCATGCGCGCGAGCAGGTCGACCTGGTCGTCGCTCGCCATCTGGTCGAGGATTTCGGCCGCTGCATGCGGATCGATCTCATCGAGAGCGTGCGCGGCCTGGACCTCCGGGAGCCAATCGAGCAGATCCGCCGCATCCTCGCGCCGCAGCGCTTCGAGAATATCGGCCAGCACGTCGGTATCCAGGTGCGATGCCGCGTAGGAGCGATCCGCTTCGGGCATCCGCTGCAGTCGCAAGCGGACGTCTGCCCATGCACCTGCGGCCGCGAGTTGTTCGATCTCGAGCCACGGTCGGCTCGAAGGCTGGTCGGACTCCTGGTTTTCCATTTTTGCGTCTCCGCTGTTCGGGAATGCTGGGTAGCGCAGCCTAGGACTCTGGAGCGAGGGCGGTAGAGTGAATGTGCGTGCAAGCGCAAACGGTCTCGAAACCGGATAGCCTTTCATCGATGACATTGCAGATCGCTCTCCACCACGAGACCCGGTATCGCTACGAACGGCCCGTCAGGCTCGGCCCCCAGACGATTCGGCTGCGGCCCGCGCCGCATTGCCGAACACCGATCCTGTCCTACTCGCTGAAGATCGTTCCGAGCGACCACTTCCTGAACTGGCAGCAGGATCCCCAGGGAAACTTCCTGGCCCGCCTCGTTTTCCCGGAGCCGACCCGGGAGTTCCGCGTCGAGGTCGATCTGCTGGCCGAGATGTCGGTCATCAACCCGTTCGATTTCTTCCTCGAAGAAGGCTCGGAGTTCTTTCCGTTCGTCTACGAACCCTCGTTGCGCGACGAACTCGAACCGTTCCTCGAGACCGAACCGGACGGCCCGCTGCTGCTCGCGCGCGTCGCGGAGATTTCGCAGGACAAACAACGATTGCAGGACTTCCTGGTCGAATTGAACCAGCAAATCGAGCAGGAGATCTCGTACGTGATCCGGCTCGAGCCCGGGGTGCAGACGCCAGAGGAGACGCTGTCGTCGGGTCGCGGGTCATGCCGCGACAGCGCGTGGCTGTTGGTGCAGATCCTTCGCCGGCTGGGAATCGCAGCGCGCTTCGCATCGGGTTACCTGATTCAACTGAAGCCCGATGTCACGAGCCTCGACGGGCCGAGCGGTGCCGCGACCGATTTCACCGACCTTCATGCCTGGGCGGAAGCCTACCTGCCGGGGGCGGGCTGGGTTGGCCTGGATCCCACCTCGGGCTTGCTGACCGGGGAGGGTCATATCCCGCTCGCTTGCAGTCCAAAGCCGCAGTCCGCGGCGCCCGTCAGCGGTGGGGTCGAGAAAGCCGAGGTCGAATTCTCGCACACGATGTCGATCGAGCGGATCAGCGAATCACCCAGGGTGACGCTGCCCTACAGCGAACCACAGTGGGCGGCGATCGAGACACTCGGCGAAAGCATCGATCAACGACTGTCGGTGGACGACGTCCGGCTGACGATGGGCGGCGAGCCGACGTTCGTCAGTATCGACGACTTCGACGCACCCGAGTGGACCACCGAAGCGCAGGGCCCCACCAAGCGCGCGTTCGCGGAGGATCTGATCAAACGGTTGCGCCAGCGCTTCGCGCCCGACGGAATCCTCCACTACGGCCAGGGGAAGTGGTATCCGGGCGAGCCTCTGCCGCGTTGGGCGTTCTCGCTGTACTGGCGCGACGACGGTGCGCCGCTGTGGCGTGAAGGCGCCCGTATCGCCGAGGAACGCGCCGATCACGCGCCCACGGCCGAACTGGCCGAGCGCTTCACGCGCCAGTTGGCCGTGCGCCTGGAAGTCGATCCCGACAACGTGATGCCGGCATACGAAGACGCGTTGGCTGCGATCGCGGCCGAGAGCGAACTGCCGGACAACGTCGACGCGCTCGATCCGGACGAGCCCGAATTGGAATCCGCGGCGGGCCGCGCGCGACTCGCCCGTACCCTTTCGCGAGGTCTCGGTGTACCGAAGGGTTTCGTACTGCCGGTGCAAGTCCAGAATGCCCGTGACGGGCGACCTCGTTGGCGCTCGGAACGCTGGCGCGTTCGGCGTGGGGCGCTGTATCTGGCCGCCGGAGATTCTCCTCTTGGGTTCCGGTTGCCGCTCGGTTCACTGCCGCACCTCGACCCGGCCGATTTTCCGCACGTCATCGAACTCGACCCGACCCTCCCCCGTGCGCCGCTCAGCGCACCGCCGCCGCGCCGCCAACCGTTTCTTTCGGAAACACCGGCCCCGTCAGCCGAAGATCCGGCATCGAAACCGGCGACTTCACAGGTCGGCACGACGGACGTGCGCACCGCGTTGGCGGTGGAGCCCCGCGACGGTCGGCTCTGCGTGTTCCTGCCGCCGGTCGAAACGGCCGACGATTACGTCGAACTGGTGGCCGCGGTCGAAGACGTGTGTGCCGAGCTGGAGACAGCGATCCATATCGAAGGCTATCCGCCGCCGCGAGATCCGCGCTTGCGCATGATCCAGGTGACACCCGACCCCGGTGTGATCGAGGTCAACGTCCACCCGAGCGCCAGCTGGAAGGAACTCGTCTCGACTACGACCACGGTCTATGAAGAGGCGCGTCAGACGCGCCTCGGAACCGAGAAGTTCCTGCTCGATGGCCGCCACACCGGAACCGGTGGCGGAAACCATTTCGTGATGGGTGGAGCGACACCGGCTGACAGCCCGTTCCTTCGGCGCCCAGACCTGTTGCGCAGCCTGATCGCGTACTGGCTGAACCACCCGTCGCTGTCGTATCTGTTTTCTGGCCTGTTCATCGGACCCACCAGCCAGGCACCGCGCGTCGACGAAGCGCGACAAGATTCACTGTACGAGTTGGAAATTGCATTTCAGCAAATCCCCGAGCGCGATTCGGAACCCTGTCCTCCGTGGCTGGTCGATCGCATCCTGCGCCACCTGCTCGTCGACGTGACCGGAAACACTCACCGCGCGGAGTTCTGCATCGACAAGCTGTATTCGCCCGACTCGGCCAGCGGCCGACTGGGGCTCGTCGAACTGCGCGCCTTCGAGATGCCGCCGCATCCCCGCATGAGCCTGGTCCAACAGCTGTTGTTGCGAGCGCTGGTCGCGCGCTTCTGGCGCGAGCCCTACCGCGCCCCGTTGATTCGCCACGGCACGTCCCTTCACGACCGCTTCCTGCTTCCCCACTACGCCTGGAGCGATTTCCGGGAGGTGCTCGCCGACTTGCGCGATTCGGGTTTCGCGTTCGACGACTCTTGGTTCGGGCCGCACTACGAATTCCGCTTTCCGGTCGTCGGCTCGATCGAGTTCGCCGGCATCGAGATCGAGCTTCGTCAGGCGCTGGAACCCTGGCACGTGTTGGGTGAAGAAGGTTCCGTGGGCGGGACCGCACGCTTCGTCGATTCGTCACTCGAGCGTTTGCAGGTTTCGGTCAAGGGGTTCACCGACGAGCGCTACCAGATCGGTTGCAACGGCGTGCGGGTGCCGCTGCACGCGACCGGCACGCGCGGAAATTTCGTGGCCGGCATCCGCTATCGAGCCTGGCAGCCTCCGCATTGCCTGCATCCGACCATCCCGGTTCAGGCGCCTCTCACTTTCGATCTGGTCGACAGCTGGAGTGGCCGAGCCGTTGCTGGCGGTCGCTATCACGTTTCCCACCCCGGTGGGATGAGCTTCGAAGCGTTCCCGGTGAATGCCTACGAAGCACAGGGTCGCCGAATGGCGCGCTTCATTCCGTTCGGACACACACCGGGCAAGACCGCACTGAAAAGACCACCCGCCAACCGTGAGCATCCGACTACACTCGATCTGCGGTTGGCCGATCGAGAAATCGAGGCAGGGAACTCGTGAGTGAACTCGTCGCAATGTCGTTCGATTCGGATGCGTCGCCGCGCATCCGATTCTCCAAGACAGCGCGGCCGCGCAATGCGACTCCGGGAACTCCGCCCGGAATCCATGGCTGGGGAGTCGGCTGGTACCCGGCCAGTGAACGCGGTGCGGCCGTGGTCAAGGACCCCGGCTCCGGTGCCGACAGCGACGTCGAAGATGCACTCGGTGGCTGGGATCGATTTCGCTCGACTGTGTTCGTCTGCCACTTGCGCGGCCACCGTCGCCGCCGCTCCCAGCCGGACTTGCAGCCGTTCGTCCGCAGCTATGGCGGACGCCAGTGGATCTTCGCGCACGACGGCGACCTCCGCCGTGGTTGGGCGGATCGACTGCCGCTGGGAGGCGACCCGTCGTTCGAACCCCTGGGAAGCACCGACAGCGAGCACGCCTTTTGCTGGTTCCTCAGCCGGGTTCACGGGGCGCGCGCGCGATCGCTCGCAGACGTACAACCCCAGGAGATCCGTTCGTGGCTGGGCCAGCTGAATGCCGAGGGGGAGCTGAACCTCGCGATCTCCGATGGCGACCTGTTGATCGTCTACCGGGATGCGCAGGCTCACGACGGGCTCTACTGGACCCGGCTGATTCCGCCACACACGACTCGAAAACTCCAGTCCGACTCGGTACGCATCGGGCTGGACGACCCGCAAGATCCCAACCGCACGGCGCTGGTCTTCTCGAGCGTTCCGCTTTCCGCCGACGTCTGGAAACCGGTGTCACCGGGCCAACTGCTGATCTCGCGACGCGGTTCCGTGATCTGGGACAGCGAGCCTACCAGCGTGACGAGTCGGGAGAATCCCGCCAGCGTGGTGCCCGCGTCCCTACCGATGCAGCACGCGGAGACCGGCCACCAACAAGCCGGGCTCGACTCCGTGCCCGCGGGCTCGCCGAGTTCGTCGGCGCTCGATCTTCGCAACGAGAGAATGCTCGAGGTCGTACAGGAAACCGTGTACATCTACGAGGAGCCCGTCGAGCGCAGCTCCCACCGCATTCTGCTCAAACCGGTCCAGGACAAACTCCAGAGCCTCGAGGCGTTCGAACTGGATGTATCTCCGGCCGGCAACTGTGTCGAGTACGAAGACGTGTTCGGCAACTCGGCTTTCGCCGTCGAAATCTCGTCGGCCTACACCGAGCTTCGGGTGGCGAGCCGTGCCCGGGTTCGCGTCCGCGCGCCCGAGCCGCTGGAAGGGCGTTCGCGACGGGACACGATCCCGTTGGTGTGGATGCCGTCACAGCGCCAGATGCTCCAGGCCTACCTGATGCCGATGGAACTTCCCGAGACACAGCTCGAGGAGCTGTCGCGCTTCGCGATGAGTTTCGTCGAACGCAACGATTCGGACCTCGCCGGCGCACTGCTGGATCTGAACGACACGATTTATCGGGATTTCTCCTATGTCACCGGATCGACGTCGCTCACCAGCACACCGTTCGACGTCTATCAGTCTCGCCGGGGAGTCTGCCAGGATTTCGCCAACCTGATGATGTGCCTGGCCCGGTTGCTGAACGTCCCGGCGCGCTACCGCATGGGATATCTGTTCACCGGTGCGGACTACGAAAACAAGGTGCAGTCCGAAGCTTCCCACGCCTGGTTGGAGCTCTATCTCCCACGCCTGGGCTGGCACGGGTTCGACCCGACCAACGGCCGTCAGGTCGGCAGCGATCACGTCCGCGTCGCAGTGGGCCGCAACTACCGCGACGCCACGCCCACCACGGGAACCATCTACCGCGGTGGCGGTACCGAGACACTCACGGTGAGTGTTCAGGTATCCGAGGTCGGTTGATCCGTCAGCGACCGGTCTGGGACTGCGACTGGGTCTGCAGCGGACGCGTCGCAGCGGGCATCACCGGGTCGAAGAACTCGACGCGGACCGATTCGCACACATCCGCGGTCGTCTCGACGAAATGCGTGAGCGTCTCGTGGAGCCCGCTCGCGATGACGGCGTCGATATCGAGGGCTTCGAACTCCTCGAGCGCGTTGCGCAGCAGGACTTCGGTTTTCGCGCCGACCGTGGAATCGCGGCCCGGTCGTACCAGACCGAGGAAGTTCTGGGCCCGCAGCAGATTGTGGAGCACCGAGCGCGGGAACGTGCGGTCGAACAACAGGAAATCGGCGACGGATCGTCCCGACAGCAATGTGCCCCGCTTCACGAACGGCTCCACGCCGGAGCAGAAACGCAGCGTTGCAATCCACTGCGCCGCTTCGAGGGGAGATTCTCGGGACGAATGAGTGGGGCCGACGCTGTGATACTTCACGTCGAGCACGCGCAACGCCTGGCTGGCGCGCTCCAATGCGGTCCCCAACCGCATGAATTCGAACGGGTCCTCGTGCAGCATCGTCGCCTGCGCGACGCCGTGGAAAAGCAGGCACTGGTTGCGCAACTTCAAATAGAAAGCGTGCCGATCGGATCGATACAATCGCCGCGCCGCGGGTTGCCCGAGCCAGACCCACAGATCGTTCAAGACCTCCCACATTTCCAGACTGATCGTCTCGCGGATGGTGCGGGCGTTCTCACGCGCATGGCGCAGCGAAGATCGCAACGATGCCGGGTTTTCGTCCGCCCAGGTGAGGTACTCCTGTACCGTTTCGGCGTCGTCGAGCTTCGACGCGTCCGTGCGCTCCAGGAAATCCTCCTGCTGCCCCGTGACGATGACCAGCGGGCGCCAGCGATCGGTGTTCGGGATGCCGATGTCCAGCTGGAAGGCCAGGTTCACACTGAGGATTCGCGACTGGACCTCGACGCGTTCGACATAACGATTCAACCAGAAACAGCTCTCGGCGACGCGCGAGATCATGGGCCTTCCTCCAATACCCACGTGTCCTTGGATCCACCGCCCTGGCTGGAGTTGACGACATAGGAGCCCTCCACCAGCGCGACTCGTGTGAGCCCGCCCGGAAGAACCCAGGTTCGTTCGCCGGTCACGACGTACGGACGCAGGTCGACGCGTCGCGGTCCGATTTCGGAATCCGCCCAGGTCGGGCAGGTCGACAGCTCGATACGCGGTTGCGCGATGTAGTTGCGCGGGTTCGCTCGAATGCGGTCGCAGAAGTCGCGCCGCTCGGCGCGCGAGGCCTGTGGACCGATCAGCATCCCGTAGCCACCGGCTTCGTTGACGGCCTTGACCACCAAATCGCCGATGTGATCGAGAACGTAAGCGCGGTCGCCTTCGCGCGCGCACTCGAATGTCTCGACTTGTCCGAGCTGGGGATCTTCCGAAAGGTAGAAGAGGATCATGTCGGGCACGTACGGTTAGATGCCCTTGTCGTCGGCAACGCCGTTTCCGATCGCGTTCGCGAGAGCCACGTTGCCTTTCGCGTAGGCACGCATCAGCCCGGGTACACCCAACAGGCTCGTCTTCTCGAAGACCTCGGGGTCGAGGAACGGGTCGTCGATCCGTCGATAGATCACGTCGATCGGACGCGGCCCGAGCGTGGTCTTGGCGAAGACACGGTCGTCGTCGACGAACAGGTCACGCCCCTCGACCAGCGGTACTCCCATTCGCCGCGCGAGGAAGCTGTGCTCGAAGTAGGCTGAATTGAACGGCCCCGGTGTGAGCACGACGGTGCCGCCCTCGTCGTCCGGTGCCGGGCCCACCGAGGCCAGCGCGTCGCGGAGTCGGATCGGGTACTCCTCGACGCTGACCACGTGAGATTCCGCGAATACATTCGGCAGCACTTTCTTCATGACGCTGCGGTTTTCGAGTACGTAGGAGACGCCGGACGGCGTCCGCGCGTTGTCTTCGAGTACGACGAAGGTCCCGTCCGCGCCACGGATCAGATCGATCCCCGCGATGTGGACATAGACACCACCCGGCGGAACGATCCCGTGGACTTCTGGCGTATAGCCTTTCGCACCGAGTACGAGATCGGCGGGGATCACCTTCTCCTGCAGGATCCTCTGCGGACCATAGACATCTGCGAGAAAGGCGTTCAGCGCCTGGACCCGTTGCTCCAGGCCGGCGCGCAGTCCGGACCATTCGGCCGCGGGGATGACCCTCGGAATCAGATCGAACGGAAAAATCCGCTCACCGCCGCGTTCGTCGTGGTACACCGAGAACGTGATGCCGCTCTTGAGGAACGTGGAATCGGCGAGCTTGCTTCGAGCGCGAAATTCTTTGAGGCCGAGCCCTTCGAGCAGGTCGAGGATCCGCCGCGCCTCGGGGCGCACCTTCCCGTTCGAATCGAACGACTCGTCGAAAGCGTCGCGTAGCGGTGCATATCTGGCAAATAGTGATTCGGCTTCGCGCTTCGGCAAGACAGAACTCTCCTCGGGCGACGGAGTCTAGCCGCCAGGTGATTTCCGTCACAGGCCTGACGACCCGCGAGAGATCTCCGGCCTCCGGAACGGCCGACATCCTGCTCTAGCCAATCGCAGAAAGCGCCGATTCGGCAAGGGAAACCATTCCTGGCGTCTTTGGGAGACGTCGATGACGACGTGGCGGTCCACCACGGACTTCCGAATCCGCGCGCCTAACAGGCCGCGAAATCGCAGTTCCAACTCTTGGGCGAATCGCGCTGGCGATGTGCGGACTCGAAATGGCACCGATGGCCGCAGCCGCCTGCCGATACGATCTGGAAGGTCTTTACCTGCCAGCGAATCGAGTACAATCCGATCGGGGTGATCACGATCACAGGGATGCACAGGGCCCGGCCTCCCGCATGCACTGGGAGCCGGGGATATGGGGTCGCCTCTGCCCGATGGACTTGAGCTGAGGGACCGACATGCCGATCGTCCAGACACTGCGGGGGTCTCGGGCCGGCCGTGATCGTTGCAGAGAAGATGCGTGCAATTCGACCTGGGTGTTTCTCCATTGAAATCGAACCCTGAACGTACCGAGCGTTTTTTCGGCACTTTGGCGCTGCTGGCTTCGTTGCTGGTACTGGCGGGCTGCGCTGCCGTGCCGCAGCCCCAGAGGCCGCAGCAAGTAGATCCCCACTCCAGCCGGGAATCCGCGCTGGAGCCGGGCGCAGCCATGGGAGTGGGGGAGACGGACACCGCAGCCCTCGTAGCCGACGCACTGGAAGCCACCGAATCCGCCCAGGGATCCTGGCAACAGGGCGACATCGAAGCGGCCCTCGCCGCGCTCGACCTGGCCTACGAATTGTTGCTGCAGATCCCGGACGACCCGGACCTGGTCCAGCAGAAAGAGGATCTACGGCACCTCATCTCGAGCCGTGTCGTCAATATCTATCGTTCGCGTCTGACCACGGCCGCCGACCTCAGCTCTCCGATCCCGGTGGAGATCAACTCGCAGGTCGAGAGTGAAATCAAGAGATTCAGCGGCCCCGAGCGGAGGTTCTTCCTGGAATCCTATCGGCGTTCGGGTC
>JAJDAM010000419.1 GCA_029261905.1 Deltaproteobacteria bacterium | reverse complement strand
AATCCAGCAGCGGTCATGCGTTCGTGCAGTTTGTTCGCGACTGCGAGGACCATGTCAATCAGATTGACCCGGTCCAGGATCTTGTGGCGCTTGCGGTCTCCTGATGTTACGTAGTCATCACCGGGCGCTACTGCGTCTTCCGCGTCGTTCACGAACAAGTGACGCACAGTTCCTGGCGTATCCCCTTCGAAAACGATTACGACCGATGCGCGGATGATCTCCTCATCACCACTTGCAATCGTTCTGACGAGCAATCGCACCGACTCGGGCGGCCAGCGGAATTCTTCGGCAGAGATGCGCGCAACCTCAGCGGCGACGGCATCGAGAAATCTGTATCGCGGAGTGCCCGATCGGCCCCGGCTCCCAGGCTTTACTTTCGCGCGCTTGGGAAGCCAGCGTCGCTCGTCACGCATCTTTCCTACGAGTGTCCCGGAAACGCCGAGAATCCGGGCCATGTCGGCATCTGAGAGCGTTCGCCGATTGTTCGCATTCAGGAAATCGAGAGTCGCTATATTCACACCGGAGTTGTTACAACGAGGGTTTTAATAAGTCAAGAGAGACCGTCAGGGGCCTCGCCAGCTGGTAGCACTTGGATTCACACCAGATTCACACCATCAGGCTGAGCTGTGGCCATAAGTGATTGGAAACACTGGGTGCCCCAACGGGTCAGGGACCCGTGGTGTTTTTCAAAGGGCTCCCCAAGGTACGGTGCGCGGCGGGTTCGGCGAAACTTGGTGCCGTATTCCACACACGGGACACGCCTACGATCTCGGAGGTAGCGGGAGGCAGAACCGAATAAGTCGAAGCAGTAGGCGTGAGTCGCCCTGGATCGCACCAGCAACCACGTCTCGTACGATTGCTTCCATCAGCGCCGCGCGGTGCTCTTCATGTTCACACGTGAGCAGCGCCTGGCAGGTTGCTCTGTACCGGTCCTTGAGGATCGTGTCCTTCGTGTAGCCGTTCACGCCACGTGGGTTTCGGATGTCGCCTCGCCTGGCTGGTTTCAGGTTCGCGAGGCTCTTCGGATGGACTGACATATCTAAACCAAATCATATCCAAAAAGTGGATCGAGGGCCGAGCGGACGCGACGCAACCGCTTCCGCAGCGCTTGAGTCAGATGCGCATGTCGTCCATGAACTCGGACGCGGGCGCGAGGCCCGTGACGAGGAGATGGTCGCGGGCGCGCGTGCAGGCGACGTAGAGCAGGTGGCGCTCGGTTTCGTAGACCTCTTGCAGGTCTGCGTCGTCGCCGACGGACTCGATGCGCGCTTGCAGCGGAACGACTTCGTCGTCGCAGGCCATCACGACCACGGCGCGGAACTCGAGGCCCTTCGCCAGGTGCATCGTGCTGATGGAGACGTGCCCGCTCACGGTCGCAACGTGTTCATCGAGCACTACGTGCGAGAAGCGCGCTGCTTCGACCGCCGCGCGGGCGCGCGCGAGTTGCGCTTCGGATCGGACGAAGACGCCGAACTCGTGCGGCAGCACGCCCGCTTCCCCCAGCGACGTGATCCATTCGCCCACCGCCGCCGATTCTTCGGCCTCGGTCTCGAACGCGCGAATCGTCGGCGCCGGGCCGTTGAACACGGAGACGGTGTCGCGCCGGCTCTCGGCGTTGCCATCGACGTCGGTGACGACTGGGTCGAGCAGCCGATCCGCCTGAGTGCGGATTTGGTGCGAAGTCCGGTAGTTCACGCGCAGCGTGCGCGACCGCCCCCGGATGTCGACCCCGAGCGACTTCCACGAGAACGGCTGTTGGAAGATGCGCTGGCCGAGGTCGCCAGCGAAGAACAGTGCGTTCGGGCGCTCGCCGCCGAGAGCTGCAAGGAACCGAAGTTGCGAAACGCTCAAATCCTGCGATTCGTCGACGACGGCATGGTCGAACAGGATCTTGTGCTGCCGCGCGACCGCGGCGGCGAGCGACGTGAACAGATCGGCCCAGGTGACGAGCCCGCGCTCGGCGAGTCCGGCTCGGACGCGCTCAAAGATCGACCACGACAGCTCGCGCTGCGCTTCCGGGAGCCGTGTCTTCCGGCCGAGCCGGGCGACGTCGCGGTAGGCATCCCAGGAATCGAGCTGCCATGCATCGACCACTTGATCCCACTCGTCGAGCAAGAAGCGGGAGCTGAACTTGTGCCCCGGGACTGCCGCGGCGGCTGTGGCGAGCAGCTCTCGAACGACATCGCGCTCGGCGAGCTTCGGGGGGCCGACGTGCGCCTTGTAGAGCCTCAGCGCGACCGCTCCGAGCGAGTGAACATCAATCCGCTCTGCCAAGCGAGGCGTGTTGCCGAGCAACCGCTTCAGCTTCGTGTGCAGCGCGCTCGCGAGCGTGTCCGAGAACGTCGTCAGCAACACGCGCGAGTTCTCGTGCGTGCGCGCGAGGTGCGCAGCGCGATGGAGCGCGACGATCGTCTTTCCGGTGCCGGCCGAGCCAGAGATACGCGCCGGCCCGGAGTAGTCGCGCTCCACCCATTGCCGCTGCTCCGGGTGCAGGAAGACCGTCCACTTCTCCCACGGAAATTCGAGCGCCCGCTGGAGCTCCTCGACATCCGTCATCACGCGGAAGCGGCGCAGCGCGTCGGGGTGCTCGAACGGGTCTGCGGCGGGCGACGGAGGCGGTGCCATGTGCGGCACGCCGCCCGTTGCGAGTTCGAGCAGCGCCTCGGAGGCTTCCGCGGGCAGGTGGTCGGCCAACGCGAGGAGCGAATCCTCGTTCGCGCGCTTCGCATCCGCTAGCCACTCGGGGGGCACGCCGTAGCGGAGCAGCTCCTCGTCGGGCATCGACGCGAAGAGCGCCGGCTTGACGGCGGCGACAGGCGGCACCGCTCGCGGCGTCTCTGGCGCTTCAGGCGTCGCCTGGACATACGTGGGAACGACGATTTCCTTGACCGTCTCGCGAATCTCGACGAGCTGCGCGGCGCCCGTGGTCGGGTGCGTCTCGAGCTTGCGGCGCTCGGCCCACGCGTACGCGCTGTCGTGGTGGTCGACGTAGCAGAGGAGAAGGCTGCTCTCGCTCTTGTGGACGATCAGGCGCACGTCGCTACCGACCCGTACCGACCAGAAGCGCTTGTCCTTCGCGCGGTTGAGCTTGTGGAATTGCATGCCCGGGTTCGCCGGGTTGATCTGCAGGTCGAAGGCCGTCGTCTTGACGGCCTTCTGCTCCTCGCCGGTGAGGCGCGCGAGGCTGTCGGTGAACGTATCCGCGATGCGGAATTCCACCGCGCTACACCTTGAAGATCTTCATCACTTCGTCGCCGAGGTGGTTGATCACCTTGACGGCGATGCGGCCGCTCTTCGGCGCGTCGAACGGCCGCGACGTGTCGCTGTGGAGCGTGGCCCAGGCTTCCGGATCGATCTCCGCCTTCAGCGTCGTCTTCAGCGATTTGTACGGGTTGTTCGCGCCGAGGAAGTACGCGTGACGGACGAAGAAGCTCTCTTCGTTGTAGTCCGTGTCGACGAACCAGCACGCGATCCCATCGGCGCCATCGCTGATGACCTCGCCGGTCTGCGGCTTGAACACGTCGACGCCGTTCACCTTGACCCGGAGCTTGCCGTCCTTCTCGCGCAGCAGGTCGATGTCGGGCTCCCCGAAGACGACGAACAGATTGCCTTTGCCGGTGTTCTTCAAGTCCTCGGCCATGTGCAGATCGGCGTTCATGCGCGCCTTGAGG
>JAJDAM010000418.1 GCA_029261905.1 Deltaproteobacteria bacterium | reverse complement strand
ATCCGCGTGGGATGTGTGCGGGTCCACGACAACGTTGGAGCGTTCTGGTTGAGCCGTGCCGACCTCACGGCCGAAGTCGATCACTTGCGCTTCGGAAACACGCGAAGATGGGGCCCGTTGGTCCTCTGCAATGGCGGCCCGGATGCACTGTGTGCAGGTGTGCTCGCTGGCCAGCATACCGACTCTCTGCTTCGTGAAATCGGTTTCTCGCAACAGGAAATCGACGATCTTCGAGCGGCGGGAATCGTCGCATCCGAGCCCGTCTGAACGGACTCGAGCGCGTTGTGCGAGCGGCACATTCGCAGCTGAGATCCAGTGCGCCCGCTACAACGCTCCGCCGCAACGCACGACGAACTGGTCTCCGGAGTCGAAGAGACGCTCTGTCTCGGGGACAGCGAGGAGCGCGAAATCTCGATCGCCGTCGACCCGATCTCGCAGCTCAGTGTCGAAGGGCTCGAAGTAGAGGCGCTCTCCATCGAGATAGGCAGCCCTGAAGTAGCGTCGGTCGACTACGAAGACATCGACACCGTATGACCTACAGAACGCGTCGACCTCTCGGCGCTCGCGTGCATAGTGGGCCGCCAACACCGCTCTCGTCCGGTCCTTCACGGTCGCCCAGTACGAATCGTAGAAAGGATGAGCGAGCTCATAGTTCACGAGTACCGACCGCGCCGCGAAGTACGGGATGTCGTCCGCTACGCGAGGGTGCGCGGCAATGAGCGTGTCGGCCGGTAACGTCTCGAGAAAACCCGCCAGTGGCCTCGCCTCGCCGCGATCCTCGAGGCCCCTGCCCTGCATCACCGGCAACGCCGCTACCGCCAGCAGCAGCCAAAACGCACGTGTCGTACGCGCCGCCACCATGGATCGCGTTCCCATTTGAGTCGCCAGGTCGGACGCCGCCGCTGTACACGCGATCAGCACCGATAGCTTGATCGTTGCTTCCAAGTAGCGTGCGGGCAGGAACAGTTTCATCAAGACGAGTTCGGCGAGCAGGAAGCCCAGTACACCGGCTACCGGAAACGCGAGCAACGCGCGCGGCCAGGTCCGCCGCCCACGCGCAACGCGGACAGCCAGATATCCGAGCAGCGCCACGATCGGAACGAGCTTCAGCCAACCCCCTGTGCGCAGCCTCCAATGCGGGAGCACGCCCCGCGACATCTGGCGGACGAATTCGGTTGCCAACGACGGTCCGGGAAGAACCTCGATCCGACCGCGCGGCCCGTATTCCGGCGAACCCATCATCTGAGCACGCGTGACGGTCTGGCCGATCGCCGGGTCGTTTTCCAGTGCGAACTGCGAGAAAAGGATCACACACGATACGCCGACGGCCACCGCGCACGGCCATTGCTCCCGTCCGGGCCATTGCCATTGCAGTCGCGGCCGACTCGTCGACAACCCGACCCACCCGAGCACCAGCGTCGCAGCCGAGACCACGAAGCTTACGGGATAGACGAGACTCTCGATGACGAGCAGTACCGCAAGTGACCGGTACCGCCTCTCGAGCAACAACAAAAGAAAGAGTGCCAGCAGCATATAGGCAAAGCCGCGAGGAAAAGCCCCGCTCATCCGCGACATGTACTCCGGGGTCACCGCGAAGCAGGCCGCGGCGAGCACTCCGCCAAAGCGATCCGACAACTTCGAAACCAAACGGTAGAGAACGACCGCGGTCGTTGCCGAAAGCAGTACCGGCAACGCGCGACTCCAACTCAACGGGTCGGCGAACATCGCGAGTGCCCGGTAGAACGCGACATAGCCCCACGGCTGGTAGTGCTCGCTGTAGCGCGCCAGCAGGTCATCGGGGAACAGCCCGGGTTCTCGGAAGCGCTGCATCCAGTAGATGTGCTGCCGGGCATCTTCACTGATGACGAACGGATCGAGAAACGTCTCCAGTTGCGACCAGGCCGCCACGGCGAATGCGAGGCCCCAGACGATCGCTGACCATGCCGTGTCGCTCAATCGTGCGGGTCTACGCACGCGTTCTCCCGCTACGAATCCCACTTCGACTCACAAAGCGCCGTAGGCCGCGGCGACATCGGCCGCCATCTGGTCGGCGTCGGAAAAACCCCGAGCGAAGCGGCGACCGGCCGCTCCCATGCGGGCACGGCGCTCGGAGTCCGCCCCGATCGCTTCGAGCGCGCTCGTCAGCGCTTCGACGTCGCAGCGCGGAACCAGTGTGCCCGATTCGCCGGATTGCATGCCCTCGCCAGTGCCTCCCGAATCCGTAGCGATCACCGGCAACCCCGCGGCCTGCGCTTCGAGGAGTGCAATCGGAAGCCCCTCGTGGGCTTCGGTCGTGAGTACGAACACATCCGATGCGGCCATCCAATTCGGTACGTCGCGGCGAAACCCGAGCAGGTGTACGCACGTCTCCATGCCCAGCTGCGCGATCTGCTGTTCGATCGCAGCGCGCCGCGGCCCATCTCCGACGATCCATAGCGTGGCGTCCTCCAGCGCCTCGCGCGCGCGGCTGAACGCCTCGACGAGCGTCGACAGATCCCGCGGGTCGTCGAGGCGGCAGACCGTCAGAAAGATCGGACCCGTTCCCGCGAAGTCGGACAGCGCATTGCGGCATTCTTGTCGAAAAGCGGCGTCGATCGCGTCGAACGCGTCCAATCGATAACCCACCCGGAGCACTTGGAGTCGTCCGCCCTCCCCGAGCCCGGCAGCCGCGAGGTCACAGCGCTCGGCTTCACAAACGGCCAGCAGAAGATTCGCTCTGCGGTCCATCCATCGCTCGGCGAAACGTTGAAGCACTCGCCGCAGAGGTGACCGAAACGGCGTCGTGTAGCCATGCATCGTGACGACGAGTGGCGGAGCCTGCGCTCCGAGCGCGAGCCGTGCCAGTGCGACCTCGAACCCGGCTCGAGCACCGTGGGCGTGCACGACCGCTGGGCGGCGACCGCGCAGAGTCCGCGCGAGCGCAACGACGCGTCGGGCTGCACTGCGCGGCAGCGCGACGAACCGGCCTCCTGCGAGCTCGAAGTCGGTTCCCCCCAGGTGGCCGCCGTCTTCGGGTACAGCGATTTCGACCGCATATCCACGCGCAGCCAGGCCCGCCGTCAGTGACCGCACATGCACCGCACCCCCACCGCGCGACGACGCGAGGACCTGCAGCGCCAGCGCTGCACTCATCGCACGAACGCCGGCTCGGGCTCTGCCGGCGGCGGCTCGCCAGTCGAGCCCTCGGGAGATCCAGCTCCTTCGATCAACAACTCGATGAGACGTTCGATCTCCGTGACCTGCGCGCCCCAACTACACTCGGCGGCGCGCGCACGCCAACGGCTCCTCTCCGCCGCTGTCGGCGGGCGCAAGCGCCAGCTCTCGATTGCCGAGACGAACGACGCCGCGTCGCACGCGATCGCGGGACCGCGAATCGAATCGCTCGGACGACAAACGTCAGGTGCTGTCGACCGATCGCCGAATCGTGCAGCTTCGGATTCCACATACGGGAGAGCCGTCGAGACGATCGCCAATCCCATCGCCAGCATCTCGTGAAGCTTCACCGTGGACAATGCACGTGGATACGCCCCCGAGGCATACGGAAGTATGCCCACGTCGAGTGCGGCGAGGTGAGCCGGCACTTCGTCGGGCTTGCAGGCCGACAGTAGATGGACGTTCGGCCTGGCCTGCAAGCCATCGATTCGCGTGCGATGACTTTTCACCGGCCCGACCATGATGAAGCTCGCATTGGGAAGGGCCTCCGCACACCGGGCGAGCAATTCCGTGTCGACACGATCATCGAGAGTCCCGACCCATCCGATCCGTGGTCGTGGCAGTCGCGCGATCGCCTCTGGTGGCGCGAAGCGAAACGATGGATCGAAAACCTTCGTGTCGACGCCACCCGGCAATTTCCAGATCTGCTTCGCGTGCGATGCGGCACGCTCTGCGAGCGGCGCACTTCGCACCGCGACGGCGTCGACCTGTGCCATCAATTCCCGTTCGAGTTCTTCGAGCACGGCGGGTCGTTGAAACGGATGTCGACCGGCGCCGAGGGCGGCGACAAAATCATCGATGCAGTGATAGACCGAAATTCGTGCTCCCAGTGCCCGCACCAGATACGCGCTGTTCGGCCAATAGGTCCACACGATGTCCGGCTGCCAGCTGAGCGTCGCGAGTGCCCGGCGAATCCCGCGGGCGAGCCATCGCTGATTCAGCGCGTTGGTGACTCGGTTGTAGTACAAGGGAAGCACGAATGGGGGCGTCCATGCCAACAGTCGCGGAGCAATCTCGCGCAGGCGCCCCGCACGCCGAATCGCGCTTCGTGCCGCATCGGGTGCGGTCCAGAACGAGTGCACGGCCCGCGGTACTTCCACGAACAGCACGCGGTGGCCGCGGGCCGCCAAACGGCGCGCGATCTGCTGGCGGGATCCGAACTGTGGCGCGTCGTAGTCGGTCGTAGACAGCACCACGAACGTCCGGTTCGCGGCCCGGCCAGTCCCGCTCTGAGAGCCTTGTACTGCTGCTGGATCGCTCGCCATTTTGCTCCGGTCGCACACTATGAAAATCGGGTCCCCTACGCGCACACGCGTTGATTGTGGCCCCGACTCGCATCTGCGATTCTAGTCCGCAGCAACCGTCCCGCCCCCCCGACTCGAGTGCGCCGCTATCGCCTTCATGTTGAGCGCCGTGCATCTCTACAAAGACTTCCCGCCGGTCCGCGGCGGCATCGAGGGACACGTCTCGCTGCTGACCACCCAACTGGCGGCGCGGGGCGTCGACACAACGGTCCTGTGTCGACGGCCCAAGCATCAACCGCGCTGCGAAACCCGAAATGGCGTAGCGATTCAGCGTTGCAAAGCGCCGCTCGAAATCTTTTCCACCCCACTACCCCCCGGCCTACCGCTGGCGCTGCGGCGCTGTCGCGCAGACCTGGTCCATCTCCACTACCCCTGGCCGCCGGCTGAACTCGCCTATGTGCTCGGCGGGCGCAGTCGCCCGCTCGTGGTTACGGTGCACTGCGAGGTTGTTCGCTACCCGGGTGTCGCCGCGCTGCTCTCGCCCCTCACTCAACGGGTACTCGGTTCCGCCGACGCGATCATCGTCGCGAGCGAGCCTCTCGCGGAGATCCGAGCCCTCGCACGGCATGGGGACCGTGTGAAAGTGATCCCTTACGGTGTCGACCTCGAGCGCTTCTCGCCGAAACCGCGCACCGAAGATCCGATCCCCACGGTCGGGGGTCCACGACTGCTGTTCGTCGGTCGCCTGCGTCACTACAAGGGGCTCGACATCATCGCTGCTGCGCTCGCAAAGTTGCCAGACGCGCAACTCGTCGTGGTAGGCGAAGGGCCGGCGCGGATGGAGTTCGAGCGAGCGTTGACCGAGTTCGACTGCCGCGATCGCACCCATTTCGTCGGCGAGGTCGATGACAAGGCTCTCGTCGAACATTTGCACCGCGCAGACGCAGCGGTGCTTGCTTCCACGTCCAACGCCGAGGCCTTTGGACTGTCGATTGCGGAAGCACAAGCCTGTGGTGTCCCCGCCGTCACCACGAAGCTCGGCACCGGGACCGAGCACGCGCTCGACGACGGACGCTCCGGAATCGTCGTTTCGCCCAGCGACCCCGACGCACTCGCCGAAGCGCTGCGCTGGTGCCTCCAATCGGAGGGCCGCGCCGAACGTCGCGCTGCAGCGCGTGCGCACGCCGAGCAGACGCTCAGCGCATCGGTGATGGCGGAGCGCACACTCGAGCTCTACCAGAAGATCACGAACAAACCGGCGACGCCGTGAGCGTCTCGGCGGAGCGCACCCTTTCGGCGGCTGCATTGTGCTGCATTGCAGCACTGGCCTGGGCGCTCGATGTTCACAACGCGGGATTCCCGTATCAATACCACGGCGACGAAAATGCGAAGGTCGCCCAGCTTCGTGACGGGACCCAAAATTTTCTTCACCCGATCCTGATGCTGCAATCGGTCCGCGCAACACTGGCGATCGCTCCGCTCGGCGCGACCGCCCAAGGCTCCGAACTGAATCAGGCCATCGCCGAGCGCGGACGACGCGTCAGCGCGTTCTACGCGACGGCGAGCGTCGTGCTCGCATATTTTCTCTTCAGGCGATTCTCGCCACCGGCTGCGATCTCCCCGAGCGCATCGATGATGGCGCTCGCCGCGACGCTGCTCGTCGCGGTCGCACCCATTCGGGTCGTCCACGCCCACTACCTGAAAGAAGACACGTTTCTCGCCGCCGCTCTGACCGCATCATTGCTCGCGTTCAGCTGGTTTCTCGAGCGGCGCGACCGTACTTCGCTCGTACTCTGGGGTGCCACGACCGGGATTGCCTGTGCGAGCAAGTACTTCGGCGCGTCCATACTGATCGTGTATGCGCTGACACCGCTCGTCGCGAATGTGGGCAATCTGCGCAATTTCTATCGCCAATCGACGCGGGCGCTCGCGGTAGCAGCGTTGGTCTTCGCGGCCGTCAACTTTCCCGCGTTCGCCCACCCGATCGACTTTCTGAGTGGCATCGGGTACGAGACCAAGCATGCCCTGGTGGGCCACACGCTGAGACTCTTTCCCTGGACTCACTGGATGACCTTTCACTTCACGCAGACCATCGTTCCAGGCGTGGGGTTGGGGGTCGCCGTCGCCGGACTCGCGGGAATGATCGCAGCGCTGCGAGGCTTCGGTGCTTCGCTGCCGTCGGGCGAGCGGATCTTTCTGTTGTATGCCGGTGTGATCTATCTCCTGCTGGAACTTTCTCCAACGAAGCCGCACCCCGCGTTCATTCGTTACGGACTCCCGCTCGCGCCGGTATTTGCGTGGTTTGCGGTGCGCGCAGTCGTCGCAGCGGCGGGAGCTCTCGAACGCGGTCGCTCGTCGGCCGTTGCGATCGCACTGGTTTTCCTCATCGCAGAGCCGGCGTGGAACTCCGTGCGGTTGGTCCAACACCTCGAGAGCGACACACGGTTGATGGCCGACCAGCGCATCGCGACGCTGAGACCTGCGGTGGCCCAAGAATCCTACACAGGACTGCACCGCGACTTCAAATTCGCGCCCGAGCAGGACCTCCGCGCACTGCGTGACCGCGGCATCCGAGACGTTGTCGTCTCGAGCCACAATTACGACCGTTTCGAAATGGGCGAGCGCCTTCGATGGCAACCCGATCAGGTGTACGACCTCGCTGCTCGTTACCGAGCACTCTTCACATGTCCCTACGACGAAATCAAGCCGGCGCATCGGACGTTCGCATTCAGCAATCCGACACTTCGAATCATTGATCTCGCGGGTTGCCCCGCTGGCGTACTCGTACCACCACGCTGAGAGATCGGAGTGGCGTTTCGAACTGGATCTGGATTCAAAGGCCACGCGTTCCGGCTGCCGCCGCGAAGCTCGCGTGCGCCGCTACGACGAGCGCCAGCAGCAGCGGCGCCTCACCGGGGCCAACGGTCGGGAGCAACAGCGCTGCCAGGCCAGAAGCGGCGCCCAGTCCCCACAGCGCAGCAACCGCGGTGGCGGGTCGCATGCCGCGTCGCACCAGACGGTGACTGATATGGCGCCGATCTCCGAGCCAGAGCGGGTGACCGTCGCGCCACCGGATCACCATCACGAGGACGCTGTCGAGCACGGGTACCGACAAGACGAACAGCGGGGTCAGCACAGCGATCACCGGAATCGCCGCGCCGGGCGTATAGACCCCCATCACAGAGAGTGCCGCAAGCGCGAAGCCGATGAACATCGACCCGGTGTCACCGAGAAACACCTGAGCCCGTGGCCAGTTGAACGGCAAGAAACCCAGGCACGCACCCGCAAGCGCCGCAGACGCGACCGCGACCGCAACCTCGCCGCTGCGCAGATTGGCCAGCGCGAGTGCGCCTCCGCCGATGGCACCCAGCCCGGCACACAGCCCATTCATGTTGTCGAGCAGGTTGACGGCATTCGTGATCGCAATCACCCACACGACCGTCAGCGCGAGCACCGGCAACGCGGG
>JAJDAM010000417.1 GCA_029261905.1 Deltaproteobacteria bacterium | reverse complement strand
GAAGTCGACCGCGCGGTGGATTCGCTGCTCTCGGCTGGGGTGAAAGACGCCGTCATGGCCGGGAAGATCCCCAAAATTACGATGTTCGACGCCGCTGAGAAACTCGAACTGGACGAGCGTGCGACAGGATTGATCGGATCGCTGGCCGACCGCACGGATGATTCGATTCTGCGGCTCGTCGCGGATCACCTCGAGAGCCAGGGGATCACGCTCTTGGGGCAGGCGCATCTGGTCCCCGAGTTGGTTGCGGGCGCGGGTCCACTGGGAGCCACTCCGCCGACCGATCGCGTCGCGGCCGATATCGCGTTCGGTTGGCCGATCGCGAAGGTCATCGCGGGTCTCGACATCGGTCAGACCGTGGTCGTGCGAGATCTCGCCGTGCTGGCGGTCGAGGCGATCGACGGAACCGATGCGACAATCGAGCGGGCCGGAAGGTTGGCCCCCCACGCGTGTGTCGTGAAGGTCGCGAAGCCCGACCAGGACCCGCGTTTCGATCTTCCCGCAATCGGTCTGCGAACGATCGAGGCGTTGGTCGCTGCACGCGCCTCGGCACTTGCCTTCGAGGCCCACAGCACCGTCGTTCTCGATCGCAAGGAAGTCGTCGAGCTGGCCGATGCGAATGAAATCGCGCTGGTTGGGATCGACTCGCTCGCGGATGGTTCGATGCCGTGAGCGCGATTCGAATCATGGTCATCGGATGCGGGCACATGGGTCGGCGGCACGCCGAAAAAGTTGCGGCGCTGTCGCGCGAAGAATCGGGCGTCACGCTGGCAGGTGTCGCGGATCCGGATCTCGAGGCCGCGAAGGCCGTTGCCGAACGACTGGGGACCCGATTCTCGGCTCGTGCCGAGGAACTCTTCCCGATCGCGGACGCTGCGATCATCGCGATTCCCACCGTCGATCACCACGCCGCTGTGAGCGCCGCGCTCACCGCCAATCTGGACGTGCTCGTCGAAAAACCCATCGCCGCGACTGTCGATGAGGGGAAAAGGCTGCTGTCACTGGCCGATCGGCTCGGTCGGGTGTTGCAGGTAGGACACCAGGAATGGTTCAACCCCGCGCTTCGCGTCATTCGAGAGCGCATCCACAAACCGCGCTTCGTCGAAGCTCACCGGCTGAGTCCATTCCCGGATCGAGCGACGGATATCGATGTGGTGCGGGATCTGATGATCCACGACCTCGATATCCTGCAGCAGTTGGTGGGATCGCCGCCCGAACGTATCGAGGCGATTGGAATCCCGGTCGTGACCGAGCAGGTCGATATCGCGAATGCGCGCGTGGTCTTTCCGGGTGGCTGCATCGCGAACCTGACCGCAAGCCGCGTTTCGGTGACACCGATGAGGAAGATCCGCTTCTTTCAACGCGATGGCTACTTTTCGATCGACTTCCTGTCGCAGTCGGTCTCGATCTTCCGCCGTTTCGAAGGGCGCGGCGATGATGCTGCGCGGATCGAAGTCGAAGAGCTGAAGATCGATCAGGACGACGCACTCGTCGCGCAACTGCGCGCGTTCGTCGATGCGATCCGCACGCGGACCACCTCCGGTGGTGACGGTATCGATGCGCTCGGAGCACTGGGGACCGCGATGCGTGTCATCGCCGCGATGCCGCCCCTCGGTGAGCTGCAGTGAGCGGTGTATTGATGGCCGCCGGCGATGCGTCGGGCGACAAGTACGCTGCGGATTTCGTTCGCGAGTTGCGCAAACTCGATGGAGATCTGGAGTTTCGCGGACTCGGTGGAGTAGAACTCGAGAACGCCGGAATGGAATTGGTGGTCGACCAGCGGAATCTGGCCGTCGGAGGAGTGGTAGAGCTGCTTCCTCATATCGATCGGATCGTCTCGAGCTGGAACAAGATGGTGGCGGAACTGAAATCGCGAACACCGGATCTGTTGGTGCTCGTCGATTCGTCCGGTTTCAATCTGCCGTATGCGCGTCGTGCACAGCGCGCGCGCATCCCGGTCCTGTACTACATCTCTCCACAGGTCTGGGCGTGGCGGCGCGGGCGGGTTCGGAAGCTCGCAAGTCGGGTCGACCGGATGGCGGTCATCTTCCCGTTCGAGCCGGCCTTCTACGAGGGCAGTGGGCTCGCACCCGAGTTTGTCGGACATCCGCTCGTCGAGCGCCTCGAGGAGGCCACGCGAGGTCTCGATCGCGATGAGATCCGCAAGCGCTTGGCGATCGCCGACGGAGACCGGGTCGTCGCGCTGCTTCCGGGCAGTCGGAGAACCGAACTCCGGCATTGTCTGGGGATCCACCTGGACACCGCTAAGGTCTTGCACGCATGCGATCCGCGTATCCGATTCTTGTTGCCGGTCGCCCCGTCGATCGACAGAGACGAGGTCAAAGCGCGGATCCGAGAGCGAAATCTGCCTGGAATGCTCCGGATCGATCTCACCGATGGACGCTCACCCGAAACCGTGATCGCCAGTGACGTGATCGTTGCGAAGCCTGGAACGGCAACACTCGAAGCTGCGTTGCTGGGGCGGCCGTTGGTGATTGCCGCCCGCGGGAACCCAGTCAGTGTCGCTCTGCTGCGACGTCTGCTGAAGGTCGAGTTTCTCGGAATGCCGAATCTGATTTCGGGTCAGCCGATCGTTCCCGAATTCCTGCAGGACAACGCCGACCCGGCTGAGATCGCGAAGGCCGTAATCGATCGATTGGACGGTCCGCTGCGCGAGCAGCAGCTCGCTCAACTGGCTGAAGTGCGAACCCGCTTGGGGGCCGGCGGCGCAGCGCGCAGGGTCGCTGCGATCGCCCAGGAGATGCTCGTTGCGGGTGCTGGGGCCTAGTCTCGCGGCTGCCAGTGCGCTCGTTGCGGCGCCGATCGCGCTCGGAGCGCTGGCCGCGCGACCGGTCTGGCGCATCGGTGTGCGCGAGCGACTCGGCGAGTCGATGCGGCTACCCCCCGGCTCGATCTGGGTGCACGCGGCGAGCGTCGGAGAGGTCCTCGCTGCTTCTCGACTGGTGGCTCGGCTTCGCTCGCACGATCACAATGTCTACACCTCGGCCTTTACCGTGAGCGGCCGAGCGGTGATGTCGAGTACGCGGCCCGAGGTTCCGTG
>JAJDAM010000416.1 GCA_029261905.1 Deltaproteobacteria bacterium | reverse complement strand
ATTTCCGGAAACGATGCCGTGGCATCGCGGCCACTGCGGGAGCGGAGTTCCACGTCACCCGATGAATCCTTCTCGAGCAACACGCGCATTCCGTCGTACTTGATTTCGAACAACCAACCATCCCGCGAGAAGACGTCGTCGGCCGTCGCTGCGAGCATGGGTTTCAATCCCGCAACAGGAGGCGAACGACGGGGAGAAAG
This sequence comes from Deltaproteobacteria bacterium, assembly GCA_029261905.1. Lineage (GTDB taxonomy): Bacteria > Myxococcota_A > UBA9160 > UBA9160 > SMWR01 > JAJDAM01. The sequence continues at coordinate 4,597 of JAJDAM010000416.1, read as the reverse complement.
AGAGGGCGTGCGAGCGGCTGCCTGGCCAGCCGGCGCACCCACCCGCTCGGCCACTTCGGCATCGAAGCTTCTACCGTCCGCGAGTTCGCGAATCGTCAGTCCCGACAGCACCGACTCGGGTCGCGCATCGATCAGGTCCGTATCGCCGGACTCTTCGCGCGTCTTGTGAAGCAGCAGCCAGTGCTTTCCGCCGCCCGCCTGGGTCCGAACGAGCGCGAAACGCCCGGTCAGTTTCAGGCCGCTGAACCACAGGTCGAGCTTGCCCGCGGCGAGCCCTTCGGCCGGCGAGACGCCATCGGCGGTGCGAAACGAGCCTGCGTCCCAGACGATCATCGCTCCGGCACCGTAGTTCCCGGCCGGTATGATCCCTTCGAATGCCGCGTACTCGATCGGGTGATCCTCCGTTCGAACGGCGAGCCGTCGCTGGCTGGGGTCCAGCGTGGGTCCTTTTGGCACCGCCCAGCTCACCAGAACGCCATCGATCTCCAATCGCAGGTCCCAGTGGAGGCTTCGGGCCGCATGTTGTTGCACCACGAACTCGCGGCTGGACCCAGGCGGCAAGATTCGGCGTAAGCGCTGGGCACCAAAGGGTTCCGGCGTCGTACCCGGATCTCGTTTTTGGCGATAACGCTCGAGGCCTTCGATGCTCATTCCGATACTCTCTGCTGATGATCAGCGCTGATTCCCGCTGGAACAGCCCGAACCCACTCCGTGCAAACAGCGTTTGGATGGTAGACTATTCGGCTCGACAGCTCGTACATGGCCCCCCCGCTTGCTCAATTGCCCGCCCGCCATCAGGCGACACGGCATGTGAGGCATCGCGCCCCGCACCGCCCGGCTCTCACCGGCGTACGGGTCGCCGCACGCAAAGGAGTGGATGATGGCAGCTCGCGCAACCGCATCGGGAACGATTTCGTTCGGACTCGTCGCGATCCCGATCAAAGTCTACGGTGCTTCCCAGTCGAAGACCGTTCGCTTCAGCATGCTTCACACTGGCGACCACTCCCGCCTCAAGCAGCAATATGTGTGTGCGAGTTGCGAGCAGATCGTTCCGCGAAGCGACACGGTCAAAGGCTACGAGTACTCGCGCGGCCAGTACGTGGTCATGACCGATGACGAACTGAAAGCGCTCGAGAAAAAGACCGATCGCACGATCGAAATCGAAGAGTTCATCCCGATCGACCAGGTCGACCCGATCTTCTTCGAGAAATCGAATCTGCTGGGTCCCGACAAGGGCGGTCACAAGTCGTATCGCCTGTTGTGCTCGGCGATGATCGACTCTGGGAAAGTCGCGCTCGGTCGGTACGGGACCCGCGGACGTCAACAGCTCGTGTTGTTGCGACCCACGATGGAAGGCCTGACGATGCATGGGCTGTTCTATGCGGACGAAGTGCGACGCTTCGACGACATCGACCTCGGCGACGAAGTCGAATTCAAACAAGGGGAGCTCGATCTCGCAAAGCAGCTGATCGAGCAGCTCGCCAACGAAAAATTCGAGCCGGAGAAATACCAGGACGAGTACCGACAGGCCGTTCTGTCGGCGGTCGATCGAAAGGTGGCGGGCGAAGAGATCGTGATCGTCGAAGAGCCCGATCGCCGCGATCAAATCATCGACCTCGTGGCGGCGCTCAAAGAAAGCCTCGCGAGCCAGTCCCCGGGCGGGGCGAAAGCCAAGCGCGTCCGAAAGGCCGCCAAGGCCAAGGCACCCGCCAGCAGCAAGAAACGACCGGCCGCGAAGAAGGCCGCCGCGAAGTAGACTCTTGCGGTGAGCCAACTGGTGAGCCAAGAACCCGAACGGCTGCGCTTCGTCGCGTCGGACAAAAATGGCGAAGTCTCCGCACTGTTGCTGCGGCCGCCGGACGCACATGGGCTGCTGGTTCTTGCCCACGGTGCCGGCGCGGGCATGGATCACCCGGTGATGGAAGCCATCGCTCAGCATCTCGCGGACCAGCACCTCGCGACCTTCCGCTACCAGTTTCCTTCGATGGAAAAGGGATCCCGACGACCCGACTCGAAACCCACCGCGCTCGCGACGGTTCGCGCTGCCGTCAGCGAAGCCGCGCGCGTTGCGGGCGACCTGCCGATCGTCGCCGGCGGCAAGTCGTTCGGAGGCCGGATGACGTCACTCGCGGCCGCGGACGCGCAGCTGCCCTCCGTGCGAGGCCTCGTATTCCTCGGCTTCCCGCTCCATCCGGCCGGGAAGCCCGGCACCGACCGCGCTGACCACCTGTCACAGGTAGGCGTCCCGATGCTCTTCTTGCAGGGGACGCGGGACCAATTGGCCGACCTCGACCTGCTGCGACCGATCTGCCGCGAGCTTCCCCAGCAGCCGACGTTGCACATCGTCGAAGGTGCCGATCACTCCTTCCACGTGTTGAAACGATCGGGCCGGAGTGATCGCGACGTACTCGAGGAGATCGCCCGCGCGACGGCAGGTTGGGTGGAGGGGCTGCTTTGAGACGTTCCCGCCTTCGGCCGATGGCGAGGCTCGACAATGCAGCCTGATACCGGGAAGGATTCCGCGAAGAAACTCGGCAAAGACCTCCGAAACCGACACGGCAAGCGGCTCGGCTGGGTTCGGGCCGGATGGCGAGCCCTGCGGAGAGCCAGTGGCCCGCTGAAGCGACGCCTGCGTCGCAAGCCCGACCCGCGTTCGATCCAGTGGAGCACGCCGCTGGCGCCGGAAGACGCGTCCCTCAAACGTCGGCGCTGGCACGTGCTGGTCGATCTCATCAACGACCACTGCCCGGCTGAAGGCGCCATCGTGGTAGACCTCGGGACGTACCATGGAAGCTCCAGCGCACACATTCACAAGTACTGCCCGCACGTGAAGAGCATCTACGCGATCGACCTCCACGAGCCCGATCCGGAGACGAGTCTGATCCGGGGCCTGCCGCGCGTGAAGTTCATCCAGGGCTATTCAGACATCTGCGCGGAACAGTTCGAAGACGAATCGGTCGACTTGATCTTCGTCGACGCCGACCATTCACAAGCTGGCGTGCTGAAAGACCTGGCAGCCTGGCAGCCCAAGATCAAGCGGGGCGGAATCATCGCAGGGCACGACTACGACTCTCGGCGACATCCAGGCGTCAAGCGAGCCGTGGACGATTTCTTCAGCGACCATCCTCACCCGGTCGAACTGCAATCGGACATGGTCTGGTGGACCATCCGGTAGATCCCGGCCGCCGACTGCTGGCTTCCGGCCCCCGTCACCGATAGAATGCGCGCCCTCGAACACCCGCCCGCCCGATTAAGAGGTTCCCCGCATGACACACCGATCAGACCTTCGATGAAGCCCAGCACAAAGCCGACCCGACGCCCAGCTCGAATCCGCTTTTCATCCGGCCCCTGCGCGAAGCGACCCGGCTGGACGCCCGAAGCACTCGCGGATGCCGCGGTTGGCCGCTCTCATCGTTCGGCCTCCGGACGAGCGAAGCTTGGCGAAGTGATCGAGTCGTCACGCGAGATCCTGGGAATTCCGAGCGACTACCGGGTGGGAATCGTCCCCGCATCCGACACCGGAGCGGTCGAGATGCTGCTGTGGTCGTTGTTGGGTGCCCGAGGCGTCGACATGCTGGCCTGGGAGAGCTTCGGCTCCGAGTGGGTCACCGACGTGATCGAACAGCTGCAGATCGAGAAGTGCCGAAAATTGCTTGCGGACTACGGCGACCTGCCCGACCTGACAAAGGTCGACTTCGAAAGCGACGTCGTTTTCACCTGGAATGGCACCACCTCGGGCGTGCGCGTTCCCGACGGAGATTGGATTCCGGCCGACCGCGCGGGCTTGACGATTTGCGACGCAACGTCCGCGGTTTTCGCCATGGAACTCCCTTGGGAGAAACTCGATTGCGTAACCTGGTCGTGGCAGAAAGCACTGGGCGGTGTGGGAGGCCATGGAATGCTGGCCCTGTCACCGCGCGCCGTAGAGCGGCTGGAGAACTACACCCCTGCCCGCCCGCTACCCAAAATTTTCCGACTCACCAAGCGCGGCAAACTGATCGAAGGGATCTTCCGCGGCGACACCATCAACACACCCTCGCTGCTGTGCGTCGAAGACGCGATCGACTCGCTGAACTGGGCCAAATCCGTTGGCGGATTGGCGGGCACGATCCAGCGGTCGGAAGACAACCTCGCGCTCGTCGCCGATTGGGTTTCCGCATCCGACTGGGTCGACTTTCTCGCACGCGCGCCAGAGACACGATCGTGTACGTCGATCTGTCTCCGCATCGTCGATCCGGCCTTCACCGGCTTGTCAGTCGATGACCAGGCCGCGACCGCGAAGCGAGTCGTCGAGATGCTCGCCGACGAGCAGGTCGCGCTCGATGTCGGCTCGTATCGCGATGCGCCTCCGGGCTTTCGCGTGTGGGGCGGCGCCACCGTAGAGAACGACGACATCGCCGCTCTGCTGCCCTGGTTCGATTGGGCGTACGGCGAGGTGTCGAACCGGTAGAACGTCGAGCCGGCTTACAGGGCTTCTCCCTCGGGCCTGGCCAGTTCCTCCATCGCATCTCGAACGGCATCGCGCATCTCCGCAGCACCCTGCTCCAGTGCTTCTCCGAATTCTTCGATGCCTTTGCCCACCGCCTCGCCGACGAAC
>JAJDAM010000415.1 GCA_029261905.1 Deltaproteobacteria bacterium | reverse complement strand
GGCCCCGTTCCGTCATCTGGTAGCCTTCTACGTGCGTCGTGAGTTCGGGGGCGCCGGCGCCGAATCCGATCACCATGCGCTTGGCCGCACTGCCCTCTTCTATCGAAGAGAAATACCCGATCAGCACGATGTCGGTTTCATTCGGTCCGGGTTGGCCCTCGGCTCGAACCGCGTGTAGCCCGAGCGCGTTGATCTTCGCGACGAGTTCCGATGCCACCTGACGTCCGAGTTCGCGGCCCTTCTCGAGTTCGTCGGAGGGCGGCCGTTCGCCCGAATCCGCGAATTGTGCCCGCGCTTGTGACCACGGCGGCAGGTCGGAAGGCGTCGCAGCGAAGTCGAACACGATGATCCGGTCGGGTCGGGGCAGTTCTCCGCGCCGCCCGGTGTCCTGTTGGGTGACATCTACCGACGCACAACCGACCGCAGCAATCAGTACAGCGATCGCGACTATGGCGATCACAGTCACTTGTGTCTCGATGAAACGCTTCATCGGTTTTCCTCCGTTGTCAGGCTGCTGCTCGTTGCCAGGCCAAATCGGGCCGGCCACTTCGATGGACCGAGAGGATCGAATGGGGGCATTCGGGGCGCGCATCCAGTCGGCCCTCCGCCGTGCCCGCGCGATCCTGAAACATCGCTGACAGCATGTCAACACGGATTCCAACTGGTTGACACCGTGTCACTCCGTGTGTCAGCGTGCCGGCCAAGGACCCGATCACGACATGACCGGACGAGAAAGCACTCGCGCACGCGCTCAGGCGTCGCGTCGACGACGCCAGACGGGAAGTCCCGGATGACTCGATTCCGTGTCTGTCGCGGCGCCGACTCCGTGACCTGAAGGTGGCCCGCTGGCCTGTGTCTCCAACACACCGAAGGGAGAGAACATGAAGAGATCGGGAATATTGGGGCTCGGTGCATTGGCCGTGGTCGCATTGCTCGCATTCGCCGCCTACCAACTGCTGTGGACAGCGGTCGAGCCGAAGATCGAGCAACGTATCGCTCAGATCGGTCTGACTCCGGGCGAGATCGCCGCCAACGGGCCGATACCCGGCGACATCAACCTGTATGCACAGGAACTCGATTGCCAACAGAGGATCTCTACACCCGGCTACTACTCATCGCTCAATGGCGCGGAGATCGCCGACTCCGAGCGCAGTGGCGTATTCCCGTGCGCCAGCTTCGCGGGCACGTTCGACGGGCCGAACACCGTTTACGCCTGGCGCAGTGAAGACGGCTACCAGGCCACCGCGTACATCAACAACCGCAAGCCCGGCGAGATTTACATCGCCGGTGGCGCGAACCCGCCGTTGAAGGGACTGGTACCCCCCGGCCCGTTCGTCGCCAAGGCAAACGCCACCACGGGCAAGCAGATCTGGCGAACCTATCTCGACAACGTGAACCTGACGGGCACCTGGCTGGCGGCAGTCAACCTGAACATCCTGCCGAACGGCCAGATTCTGTTCGCGTGGGAGAACAACATCGCGCTGCTCGACGCCGACACCGGGCTCATCGTGCGACACACGAAGCTCCCCACAGGGGCCACCGCACCCGGTGACTCGGGTTTCAAGCACGTCACGATCGCGCCCGACGGAACGATCATCGCCAAGAATCAGACGAAGGCCATCGGCTACGAAGGGCAAGGCACGCTGGCCATCATCAAGGGTGTGCAGGAAGGATTCAAGCAGCCCAACTCCCACCTGGTCGCGCTCGATCCCGAGACGCTGGAAATCTACGACGATCTGTCGTTACCCGAGCCGGCCACTGTGCCACACAGCATCAAGATGTTCGGCGACAAGATCGCCATCTACGTGGGCGTGAACAGCGGCGCGCTGCGGTATTTCTGGGACCCGGTAGAGAAGGTTCTGTCGCAGGACACCTCCTGGTCCGCCAAGCCGATGCAGAAAGGCCAGACCACCGCCGATGCGCCGAGCATCCTGGGCGACTGGATCATCCTGCAGACCAATGGCATCGGCAGCAAAACCGTGGCCTCGAGCATCGTCGCAGTGCACGAGCAGGACTCCTCGCGAATGAAGATCCTGTTTCCGTTTGGCGAGCTGAAGGAGGGCGAGTGGAGCTTCGCGCCGCCGAAGGCGGGCGCCGACCCCGACAACAACATGATCTATTCGGCGGACATGGGTATCGGGAAGATGGCGGGCATCAAACTCGACCCTGCCACCGGCGACATGAAGACCGTGTTCGTGGTGGACGACATGACCACCGCATTCATGCCGTTGTACGGAACGAAGGACAAACGGCTGCTGGTCGCATCCAACATGAAAAAGAACGTCGAGCTCGAACCCATCGAGTTCGCCATGTTCACCGGAAACTACAAGGAGCAGGTCGTGTGGCGCGACGCTGCCACCGGCAGGATCGTCGCCGAGTCGGACTTCTTCGAACCGATGACCTTCGGCTCTCTGATCACGCCAGGCTACGGCGGACGTGTGTATTACTCGACCGGCTCCGGATTCATCGTCATGCAGGTCATGCCCCAGTAGCGATGACCGCGGGGCTTTCGTCCCGAAACGGTAGCGGCCGCGCAGCCGCCATGAGAACGAGGCGCTGCGCGGCCACCGGTCAGTTCCGCGGTGCGGACCGCCACGCCTGGACCCGCAGGCCTTCCAAGAAGAAGGCCCCTCGGCTCAGCAAGAAGTCGCCCTCGGCTGCATCGTCGGGCACACGACAGAAACCGTGCAGGCCATCCTGGCCCAACTCGGTTCGCGTGACCATCTCCGGTGTGATCGAATCGCCCGTCGCACTGGCGTCGAGCGCCCACACTTCGAGCCGCTGGAGCGTGCCATCCTGGTAGGCCAGCATCACGCCGCCGTCTCGATAGTCCGCGATTCGCAACGCTGAGCCGAGCTGGGTGTCCTCG
>JAJDAM010000414.1 GCA_029261905.1 Deltaproteobacteria bacterium | reverse complement strand
CCGATCGCGAACCTGCAGCCCGCCCCGTTCGTCCTGGTACAGGATGGTCACGAGGCCACTGTCCACGTGGGTCTCACATGCCAGTGCCGCACCGTCCTGCGCTGAGATCTCGACGGGTTCACTGTTGGCGGGATAGCCGTTGAAGCGCAGCGTCGACAGGCTCTGGGGTCGCGAGAAGGCAGGTTCGATCGTTTTCGGATCACCACCCAGGCTTGCCACCATCGCTTCCATCAGCGTGCACGCCAACTTCGACAGTGCATCGAAGTAGTCCGACAACGCATCGGACCAGCGGCGACCCAAATCCGTCGGCAGCCGGTTCAACTCGTAGTAGGGGCGCTCCAGCAGCTCGAGCCGCGACGGCTCGAGCCTTGGATCGCCGATGTCGAAACCTTCCTTGCCGTTGACGGAACTCGGGAAATAACCGCGGTAGCGGTTGGGGCTCTCCGGGTTCCACCGACGCGGTGCAACGGCGAGCTTCGCCTCTGCCGGCAGGCTGAAGAACTGACGGGCACAAGCGTCGATCGCATCGACCTTTTCCCGACCGACACCGTGTCCCGTCACCACCAGGAAGCCGACCTCGGTGCACGCCAACCGAATCGGGTCGAGAACCTCGCGCCCAAGCGACGAATGCAGGCCGTGTCGCACGAGCGGCGACAGGTCGATGGACCGAACCGGGCTGTCGTTCAAGTCGTTCTCCGAGGCGCAGCGGTTCGCGTCAACTGAGCGAGCTGCGCGGCGCGCTGGCCGCCTTCACGAGTTCGTCGATGAGCCGGGCGACCTGCTCGCGGCTCTTCGGGGTCGGCTCGGAGCCGATGGGCAGATGCTCGTACACGTACTCCTCCAACCGGCCTCCCACTTCACTGACCGCCGCGAACCCATAGGTCCCCGCCGTTCCCGCGATCCGGTGAACCAACCGATGGAACCGCTCCATCGCTCCATCGATGCCTCGCTCGACGCCGCTCCACAAATCGCGAATCTCCTGAACTTGCTCGGGAAGCCGCGCGGCATACGCGTCGAGCAGTGAGGTCATCTCGCTGTCTTCTGAAGGTCTCAGATTCGAAGCGCCACTCGCGATCCGCTCGAGTTCCTCGACGAGGGTTCTCGGGTTGTACGGCTTCGGGATCACACCGACCGCGCCGAGATCGAGATAGCGCTCGATCTCGTGCCGCATGGTCTTGGCCGTCATGAACACCACGGGGGTCGTGGCCGTTCGCGAGTCTGCACGCAGCCCTTTCAGCGTCGTCGGTCCGTCCATTTCGGGCATCATCACATCGAGCAGGATCAGATCCGGCTCGAACTGCGGCGCCAACACGAGCGCTTCACCACCCGACTGGCATGTCTCGACCTCATAGTCACCGCCGGCGCACAGCGTCATGCGCGTCACCGTGAGAATATCGGGCTCGTCATCGACGATCAGGATGCGGTGTAGACCCGTCCGACTCACGCGTTCAACCCGTTGCCAGACTCGCTTGCTTCGTCGATCCACTCGGGGAGGTCGAAAGTGAAGGTCGTTCCGCTGCCCGTCTCGGTCGTCGCTTTTGTTTCCGATTCCGTCTCTGATTGAAACCTGATCGATCCGCCCAGGTCTTCGATGATCCCGCGACAGATGCTCAACCCGAGACCCGTCCCGCCCTTCAAGCGGCTGTCGGAGCCGTCGGCCTGGGCAAACTTCTGAAAGACGCGCGGCCGAAACGCTTCGGGGATCCCTTCGCCGTGATCGACCACCGATACGCGGATCATCCCGTCGTGCCGATCCACCGCGACCTCGATGACGGCGTCACGCGGCGAGAACCGCAGTGCATTCGACAGCAGATTGGTCACGACCTGGGTCACGCCATCTTCGTCGGTACGCACACGCGCCCGCTCGGCATTGTCGAAGAAACGGAACTCCACCGCCGATTCGTTGGCAAGCGCGCGAAACGTCTCGACCACCCGCGCGATGATCGGAGCGATTTCGACTACGCGAAGCTCAACCTCCTGCTTGCCTGCGGCCATCTTCTCGACATCGAGTATCTGCCCGATCAATCGGATCAAGCGTTCACTGTTGTCGCGACCGATCCGGACGAGTTCGCGCGAGTCCGGGGGAAGCTCACCACCGACACCGTCGGCCAACAGTCCGAGCGACGCATGGATCGACGTCAGCGGTGTACGCAACTCGTGGCTCACGGTCGAGATGAATTCGTTTTTCATGCGGTCTACTTCTGCACGCTCGCTGATATCGCGCACGAGCCCCGTGTAGACGTTCTCGTCCACTGACAACCCTGCACTCAGCGTGATCTCGATGGGCACACGCGAGCCGTTCTTTCGGACGCCCTCCAGTTCGATCGCGCCGCCTTCCGCTGCGGCCTCTACGAAACGCGCCGGCAACATCGACGAGACTGCCCCGTTGGTTTCGCGATGGTCGAACAGGACATTGACCGACTTGTGTGCGACGTCGGAAAATGCATAACCAAAGATGTTCTCGGCACCCGGATTGAAGCTGAGCAGCGTCCCGTCGGGTCGAAACGTGATGATTCCGTCGCGGATGTCGCGCACGATTGCGGCCGCCTTCGCGACCGCCGCCTGCAGCGAATCCATCACGTGATTGTACCGGCCGGCAATCTGCCCAACTTCGGTATAGGGCTGAGCCGCTACACGCAGGGTCAGATCCCCGGAGTTCGCCTGCCGCTCCATGCCGACCATCAAGTCGTACAGTTCGGTCGTGGCACCATGCTGGGACACGTTCAGCCCGAGCTGCTCGGCCTCTGCACTGACACGCAGCGGGCGAATCTTGTCGACGCCGCGAAAGATCAAATACACGGCACCAAAGCTCCAGGCGAAACACACCGCCACACCGAGGCATTGCACTCCGAACTGATCGAGTCGGCTGAGCCCGGTTCCGAGACGCGCCGGGTCGGCGAGCAAGGCCACCGCCAGGGTTCCCCAGGCACCCGCCAGGCCGTGAACCGGAATGACTCCCACCACGTCATCGATGCGCGCGCGCTCGAGCGCGAGGGTGCCCGCCTCCATCACGAGACCACCGACCGCACCGATCACGATGGCCGACACGGGGCTCACCGCGTGACAGCCCGCAGTAATCGCGACGAGCCCCGCCAGGGATCCGTTGAGTACCGACATCACCTCCGAGCGACCCAGCCGCAACCCACTCGAGGCCATTGCCGAGAGCAGCCCGGCGGAACCCGCCAACAGCGTGTTGACCAGAATTCCCGGCACGCGGTCGTCCAGTGCCAGCGCGCTACCGCCATTGAACCCGAGCCATCCGATCCACAACAGGATCGCACCCAACATGGCAAACGGCAGGTTGTGCCCCTGGATCCGCCTCACCAGACCGTCGCCATCGAAACGCCCCTCGCGTGGACCGAGGATCAAGACCAGCGCCAGAGCCGACCATCCCGCAATCCCATGGACTACGGTCGCGCCGGCGAAGTCGACGAATCCCAAACCGCGCAGCCAGCCCTGGGTCGAGCTGCCGTTGATTCCGTTCCAAGCCCAGTGACCGAAAACAGTGTATACCAGCCCCGACAGCACCGCAGCGACCAGCAGGTACCCCCCGAACCGCATGCGCTCGGCGACGGCCCCCGACACGATCGTGGTGGCCGTGCCACAGAACATCACCTCGAACAGGAAGAACGCAGTCATGCGTGCATCCAGTGGCGCGTCGCCGAAGAACCCCAACTGCCCGAACCAGCCCCCTCGCGTCGCGCCAAACATGATCGAATAGCCGACCAACGCGAACAACAGGGACGCGATGGCGAGATCGCTCAGATTCTTGAGAGCGACATTGATGCTGTTCTTCGAGCGGGTCGAACCCGCCTCGAGACACAAGAAACCGGCCTGCATGACCAGCACGAGTACCGATGCGATCAGGACCCAGGCGATGTCGAGCGGTTCGTTCCCAATCATGGGGGACCACAGGTGATGAGGCGTTGATCGACGATTCTAACCCGAATCGCCCAATGGCTGCATAGCAACTGTGTTACGCGCGGAACCCGCTTGGATTGAGAGGAGAGGAATCTGTCGAAGTCGCTACAATTCGGCTTCTCATCGACCATTCGCATGAGGGGGGGCTTCGATGCGGTTCATTGCGTCATTTCTACTGGGTATTGGGATTCTCGCGGCACCACTGGCCGCGTCCGCGCGCAACACGGACGTGATTCTGCCGGTGCAGGCGGCTGTGGAAAGCGACATCAAGGGGCATCTGACAGACGTCAAGTTCTTCATGAAGGGACAGAAGCGGCCGAGTGTGGCCAAGAATCTCGTCACGGTGTCGACGAGCCGCTCGACACGCGGCGCCTTTCGAACCGACGAGGCTTCGTGCAACGTCGCCTTCCTGTCGGCGGTTCGCGCGCTTCAAGACCGGGCCGCTCAAGAGGGTGGCAATGGAATCATCGACATCATTTCCGTGACGCGGGGCACGACGACGGAGAGCGCCACCGAGTTTCGCTGTGTCGCTGGATCGGCGGTCGTACATGTCGGACTCAAGGGTACGATCGTAAAGCTCAAGTAGCCGTTCGTGGGTTGCGATCGAAACGCTCTACGACGACAAGCCCGCGCGAAGATCGGGATTTCGATCGGCCATGCAGCGCTGCGAGCGATTGCGCTCGCAATCGCGATCGCGTTGTGGGTGCCGACACAAGCGTCGGCCGAGCTGTTGCTTCGCGACGACTTCGATGCGCCGCCTCTCGACCCGTCCAAGTGGTCCGTCCCGACAGGAGACGGCAGCTTCTTGGGCCGCACACAAATCCGGCCACCGGCGTCGAAGCTCAGTTTCACCGACGGCACGATTCGACTTCAGCTCGACACCCACAACCCGTGGGCACTCGCGCCGGGGGACTCGTTCCTGGGCTCGGAGATCGATACGGTCACCAGCTGGGACCTGGCAGAGGGTCTCATCATCGAAGCTCGGGTTCGCCTCGTGAGCCCGCTTCCGAGAGGTCTCGTTGGATCGCTGTTCACATTCGGTCTGTCTGACGGGGTTCGGGACGAGATCGACTTCGAACTGTTGAGCAATGATCTGGCCGAAGCCAAGCCGCGCGTGCTGACCAACGTATTCGACGACGACTTCGAGTTTCCCGGCGTCCCTGCTCACCCCGATGTGACCGGCATTCGTCTCGACGCTTTTCACGTCTACCGCATCGAGTGGTTTTCGGACCGCATCGTCTGGCGGGTCGACGGCGAGCCCGTTCGAGAAGAGACCGGCACCGTCCCCGACGGCCCACAGAACGTCCGTCTGAACTTCTGGGCACCGGATGCTTTCTTCGCCGAGGCGTTCGATGCGGGCCTCGTTCCCGCCAAGACGCCGGAAGACAACCAGACGTATTTCTACGAAGTCGACTGGGTGAAAATCCGACGGCCGCTGACACTGGCAGCGCGACTCCGGCCGTGGGCGGTCCCGGGGCTCTTGGTCCTGGTGGGCCTGGTATCAGCGGCGATGATCGTGCGTCGCGCACGCAGTTGACACCACCGATCGCGAGTGAACGCGAACGGTCCACACGGAGTGAGTCTGGTTTCGATGGCGCACCACTCGCGGATCGGCACGCTGCTCGTTGCACTCGCGCTCGTCACGTCGAGCTGTAGCGACGAACGATCCGCCGACCCCAGGCTCGTGCTCCTCTACGCTCCCTGTTCCGTCGGCAAGCAGTTCCTGTCGCCGTGGAACCCATCGCTGAGTTTCACGCCCAATCTCGCCCGCTTCGCCGAAAGATCCAGGGTCTTCGAACGACACCAGACCGAGGCGGGCCAGTCGGGCATCTCCTATGCGTCGATCCTCTCGGGAAGCCAGGCCGACCACCACGGTGTGTACCGACATCCGGCCCGGTTGGCAGACGATCTCTTCTTGATCGCAGAGGCCTATGCGGGGGCGGGCTACGAGACGTTCTTCTGGAACGGGCACCCGACCACCAAGGTGGGTCTGAACTACGCCCAAGGAGTCGCGGACCAAGACCACTTCCCGAAGGCCCTGATCGCCGACGATG
>JAJDAM010000413.1 GCA_029261905.1 Deltaproteobacteria bacterium | reverse complement strand
TCTTCCCCCCGGGTCTAACGAACGAGCGTCTCGCGACTTCCCCGTTCCGCGTCCTGAATCCGTATATCGTGGATCGGGACGAACGGTGCTGGCAGGTCACTCGGCGCAAAAAATCCGATGGCGAGCGTCTCTTCCGGTGTCGTGGGCTGGCCCGCCTCTCCCACGACCCGCGCTTCGAAACACAGATTGACCAGTTGCGGGCGTTCGGCGCCCTGGCCGACGGTTTGTCGCGCCGGGTCGGAGTACACGCCGATCAAGTGCCCGACTTCGATCTGCCAGCCCGTCTCTTCGAGGACTTCGCGCATCGTGGCATCGGTCACCGATTCGCCCGGCTCGACGTGCCCGCCAGGCAATCCCCAATGACCGTTGTCGGCCCGCTGCATCAGCAAGATCGTTCCGTCGTGCTGCTCGAAATCACCGTCGAAGTCACTGCTCATCCCGCCGCCCGCTTCAACACGACGCACCACGGCGGATACCGTGAGGCGGATGCTGGTCGGGTCTTTCGCAAAGTATGTGGTCAAACCGTTCAGTCAAACCGTTCAGTCAAACCACGGCTCTGCGGCCGATGAGCGGAGGAGCGAAATCGAGATGTCGATCTTGCTGGGGCACGATCCGGTCGGACGTGGTTTTTCGATTTATATCAGGCAGCCACACACCCGTCAAACTCGGACGAATGAATTGCGCTGCGGCGCTCCCGGAAATCGCATGAGGCTGATTTTGAACCGGCGTTTGTGTTGCGGACCGGTGCGCTGCCGATCGGCTCAGGGAACCAGCGGAGCCTCGAGCAGCGCCGAGTGCTCCGGAAAACCGCACATCACGTTCGCGCTCTGTACCGCGCCGCCACTCGCCCCTTTGACCAGGTTGTCGAGTGCGGAAAGCAGGATCAGCGTGTTGGCCCGCTCGTCGCAAACCGCAGCCACATCGCAGAAGTTGCTTCCGCGCACCGAAGCCAGGCTCGGGGTTTGCCCCTCGGGCAGGACCCGAACGAAACGTTCGTGTGCATAGGCTTCCCGCAGGACGCGGTTTGCGCGCTCGGTCGATAGTGGCGCATTGGGACGCAGGTAGATCGTGGTCACGATGCCGCGGGTCGTCGGCAACAGGTGCGGCACGAACGTGACCGAGATGTCGGAGCCGGCCGCGAAGCCGGCCTCCTGTTCCATTTCCGGCACATGCCTGTGCTGGTTGCCGACTTTGTACGAGTAACAGTTGTCGTCGAGCTCCGCGAACAGGAACGACTCGTCGAGCTTGCGCCCTGCACCCGAGACACCCGACTTCGAGTCGACCACGATCCCATCGGTCGCGACGAGCCCCTGCTTCAAGAACGGGACCAACGGCAGCAGCACCGATGTCGGGTAGCAACCCGGTACCGCCACCAGCTCGGTTTTCGCGAGTCGCTCGCGGTAGAGCTCCGGCAGCCCATAGACGGCGGTATCGATCAGCGCGGGCGCGGGATGTTCGCCGTACCAGCGGGTATAGGTGTCGACGCTCTTCAACCGAAAATCCGCGGAAAGGTCTACGACCCGCACTCCGGCCTTCCGCAGCGCCATCACGGTAGGGGCCGAAGCCGCGTGCGGGAGCGCTGTGAACGCGATGTCCACCCGTGGTGCGATCGCAGCAGGATCGTTGGCCTCGAAGTCGAGATCCACGATCCCGCGCAGCGAGGGAAAGCCGTCGCCGACCGCTGCACCGGCCCGTTGCTCGGACGTCACGACGCAGAGTTCGAACTCGGGGTGGCGCGAAAGAATGCGCAACAGCTCGAGGCCCGTGTACCCACTCGCACCGATGACTGCGACTCGCATACTTCGACTCCCCTGGTTGACCCGCGAATAAAAAATGACGGGGAGGCCAGCGGCCTCCCCGTCCGGCACCCGATTCGGGTGTAGAGACTACCGCTTGGAGAACTGGAAGCGCGCTCGGGCGCCTTTCTGCCCGTACTTCTTTCGCTCCTTCTTCCGCGGATCGCGGGTCAGGAAGCCCTTGCGCTTGAGCGGCAAGCGCAACTCGGGGTCCATCTTCTCCAGTGCACGTGCGATCCCGTGGCGAAGCGCTCCGGCCTGGCCGGAACTTCCACCGCCCTTGCAGAACGCGACGATGTCATAGCGATCGGTCACGCTGGCGGCTTCGAATGCATCGCGAACCAGAATCCGCTGCGACTCGCGTGTGAAGTAGTTCTCGAACGTACGACCGTTGACCGTGATCACACCGGTACCGGCAACCATTCGGACTCGCGCGACAGCGGACTTCCGCCTGCCGGTAGCCTGCGTTGTGGGCAGTTCAGCCAATCTTCAACTCCTCGGGCTTTTGCGCCGCGTGGGGATGCTCGGAGCCCGCGTAGACCTTGAGCTTCGACAACATTTGTCGACCGAGCGTGTTCTTGGGAAGCATCCCTCGCACGGAATGACGGACGACACGATCCGGAAACGGTCCATCGAGAATCTGGGCAGCGGTGCGCTGCTTGATGCTCCCGGTGTAACCACTGTGCCGGTAGTAGGTCTTCTGCTCGCGCTTGTTGCCGGTCAACTTGATCTTCTCGGCGTTGATCACGATCACGTGATCGCCGGTGTCGACGTGCGGCGTATACAGCGCGTGGTGTTTGCCGCGCAAGATACTGGCGATCCGAGTCGACATGCGACCGAGGATCTGATCGGTGGCGTCGACCACGAACCACTTCGCCTCGACCTCGCCGGGCTTGGCGCTGCGGGTGGCAAGATGTGCCTGGACTCCCATCGATGGGACGCTCCTTGCTGGGTCTCGTTTGCTTCGTTCGGTTCTTGCGGGATCGTGCTGCTGGATGCCGTCTTTCGGCTATTGCTTCCGGTGCTTCCGGCGATTGCGTCGTCCGTCTATCTGCCCCGGTGTTCACGGGGAACGCGCGCGCAAATCTCCCGCCGCACCGGACGTCCGGAGGCGCGTAGGATTACCTCAACCAACGCAGAGCGTCAAGCCTGGGCCGTTTCCCAATCCCAGCGTAACAAGTCGTTTTCGCTGGGAAATCAGTACTTCACCTCGATCAGTGTGAGACCGCAGGCCGGTGCCGTCGGCCCAGCCTGGGTTCGATCCCGTGCTGCGAGGATCTGGGCCATCTGGGCGGCCTCTCGGCGCCCACGGCCGACTTCGAGCAGCGTGCCCACGAGATTGCGCACCATGTGGCGCAAGAACCCCTCACCGGCCACCTCGAAGGCGATTTCGTCCCCCCGGTGACCGTCGATCTCGAACCGGGTCAGCGTCCGGACCGCCGAATCGACCTCCGTACCGGCCGCCTGAAACGACGAGAAATCGTGCCGACCGACGAGCCACTTCGCCGCCAGCGACATTTGTTCGATATCGAGCGGTCTCGGTTCCGCGTGGGTGGCGCGCGCGCGCAGCGGCGAGCGAATCGCCCCATTCCAGACCCGGTACCGGTAGACCTTTCCCAGGGCTGAAAATCGCGCGTGAAAAGCGTCATCCACCTCCGCGGCATCGACGACGGCGACGTCGGCGGGAAGGTTCGCGTTGAGCGCCCGCCGCAGATCGTCCGTCCCCAGCCGCGTCGGGATCCGAACGCTGGCGACCTGCCCCTGCGCGTGTACCCCGGCGTCGGTTCGTCCCGCCCCGTGGATCCGGCAGAATGTGCCCGTCACGCGCTCGATCGCTGCCTCGACCACACCCTGCACCGTCCGTTGGCCCTCGGCCTGCAGTTGCCAGCCGCGAAAGTCGGTGCCGTCGTACTCGAGCGTGAGCCGGAAGTTCAGCGAGCGGGGCTGCTCCGCTGCGTTCGTCGAGTCGCCTGCACCGGTCACCGCCCCTAGCCGAGGCGCAGCGTCGCCAGTTGCACGGCGTGGCTGGCCGCGAGGCGCAGCGGGTCAGCGGCGAACCAGAGTTGAATCGAGCGCATGGCCGAAGGATCCGACCGGATCCTTCCGACGACGACCCGGTCGCGTCCGGCGAGGTTGCGCGACGTCGGGCCGGGTTGACCCGGCGTCCACAGATCGACGCCGGGCGCCTTTTCCAACCGCTGCGTGATTTCGGCGACGTCGACGCTGCGCGCGAAGTCGACCGTCAGCGCCGTGCCCTGCCCGACGAATACCGGCACCTGCACCGCGGTCACGGCGAACTGGACGTCGCTACCGAGCAGTTGTGAAAGGTCGTTGACGAGCTGCCGCTCGGTCGGGACGAAGCCTTCGTCGTCGCAATCGCCCAGGCCCGGCAGCAGATCGAACGCCACCGGCCGCTCGAACAGGTCGGGCTCCGGCGCATCGGTCTGACCGAACAGCGCCACCGACTCGCTGTAGAGCGCTTCGATCCCGTCGCGACCTCTCACCGACGCAGATTCGAGCAGCGTTCCGACGACGCGCTCGAGCCCCAGACTGACCAGCGGTTGGAGAACCATCGCCCACGACAGGCTGGCGCCCTTGGGCACCGCAATCAGCGGCATCTCGCCGGTCACGCTGCCATAGCCCGCGACCCGGATCGGCACATCCTCGGAACCCGACAACGCGCCCGAAAGGTCGATGCAGGCGACCTGTTCACCGAGCGCCTTGCGGATGTAGTCGAGCGAGGAGGTAGGCGGTGCGCACAAGAAGATCAGATCCAGCCCCAACAAGCGCGCGCCGTCGGTTTCGACCGAAAAGCTCTCGCCTTGAAAATCGACGTCGTTTCCGAGCGACCGGTCGGTCGCGATCGGAACCATCTCGGCGACCGGGATCGATGACGCCTGCAGCACCTCCAGCAACTCGCTTCCCAGCGCACCGGTGGCGCCGACGATTCCGATCCGAAACCCAGCGGTGGCCATCAGGCGGACTCCAATTGTTCGAGGATCCGATCGCCCATCGCGACACAACCGATGGGCACGATCGGCGGTTGGCCGGAATCGCTCGCGGAGGATCCGATCAGATCGCCGGTGCGATGGCCGGCATCGAGCACGGCCCCCACCGCGTCCCGCACGGCCGCAGCGCCGGCGATTTCGCCGAGAGAATGCTCGAGCAACATCGCGACACTCAGAATCGCAGCGATCGGATTGGCGGCGTCCTGTCCGGCGATGTCGGGTGCCGAACCGTGAACCGGCTCGTAGAGACCGATCCCCCCTTCCCCCAGACTCGCGGAAGCCAGCATGCCGAGAGACCCGGTGATCATCGCCGCTTCGTCGGACAAGATGTCGCCGAACAGATTGCCGGTGACGATCAC
>JAJDAM010000412.1 GCA_029261905.1 Deltaproteobacteria bacterium | reverse complement strand
ATCGCTGAGATAGCCAGATCTCCTTTTGTGGCTTGTCGAAGCCTCGTTCGATCGCAAGGGCGGTGAGTCGGTTGCGGTCTCGTAGCGCGCCGGTTTCTGCCTTCAGCAATTGCCGGCTGGCGATCAGCGCTTCCACTCGCTCGACTGCCGCGGCGCGCAGGTATCCCTCCTCGATCAATCGCACCCGAACGTGTACGAACACGAGCGCGATCAACATGCCCGCCACCAGGACCGCAGCCAACCAAAGCCGGCCCCGCGAAGTGATGATTGAATCGGAGAAGTCCCGTCCGATCGGCGCACGCGCACTACGGCGTCGGCGGCGCCTGGACAATCCCAGCAACGGGCGTCGGAGGCCATTTCGTCGAGCCGCGATCTGGTTCATTGCAGCCCCTCTCGATCCGGGGTTCGCTCCGATACCACACGCTCGGCCGCCCGAAGCTTTGCCGATCGTGCGCGCGGGTTGTCGCGAATTTCGGCCGCGCTGGCGACAACGGGTTTGCGAGTCAGCTGCTCGAGACGAACCTGACCGCCACAAGCGCAGACCGGCAGTCGGGGAGGGCATACGCATCCTCGGACTGCGTCGCGAATCCGGTTCTTGACCAGACGGTCTTCGCCGGAGTGGTAGGAGAGCACGACCAGCCGCCCGCCGGCGCGAAGGACTTCGATGGCGTGTTCGATTCCGTCTCCGAGTGCACCCAGTTCATCGTTGGTCGCGATGCGTAGCGCCTGGAAGACCAGTGTCGCGGGGTTGTGCTTGCGACCCCCTCCGATGCCTGCCTGTCGAATCACCGCGAGCAGGTCCCCCGCCGTCCGAAGCGGTGCGACGCGGCGCGCCTCGACGATCGCACGAGCCAGTTTTCGCGCTCCGGGCAGGTCGGCATAGTCGCGGAACCATTTCTCGAGTTCCTCGGGCGTTGCGGTTCGCAATAGCTGCGACGCCGGCACACCGCTGTCTGGATCCATGCGCATGTCGAGCGGTACCGACTCGGCGGTCTCCGCGGCGAATCGGAAGCCGCGGCTCGGCTCGTCGAGTTGGAAGGACGACACGCCCAGATCGAGCAAGACTGCATCGACCTGCTCGATCCCAATTTCGGAAAGCGCATGGTCGAGATTTCGAAATGATTCCTGGATCAGCGTGACGCGGTCTCCGAATGACTCCAGACGACTCGATGCTGCGCGGAGTGCCGCGGAATCGCGATCGAGCCCGATCAACAGCCCTGTGGGAGCCGTTCGATCCAAAATCGCCGATGCATGTCCGCCTCCGCCCACGGTGCCGTCCACTACGACCGAACCCGGGACGAGTCCCAGAAATTCCAGACACTCGTTCAAGAGCGCGGGTTTGTGAGAAAAATCAAGCTGCGGCGGAGTTGAGGGCATCGCTGCTCCGGCGTCTCGGTCTCAGTCGCCGACGGCCGGCCGGCGCGGCCGCAGTAGCGGTCGGCCGGCTGGGGCGTGCCCCGGAATACCCTCTCGCGGGAACGTTCCGTCCCCCCCATGAAACTTCGCGTCCACCGCGAAGAGGTACTCCGGGGACACAACCCCAACCTCTCACCGAAGGAAAATGAATCCCTTCAGTCCCCCCACCGAAAACTCACGATTTCCCCAGGCCCGAAACCACCGACGCAATACGCTGGAAGTGGGCTTGGGTATTCGACTGATCGTCGTCAAACTTCGTCTTGTTCCAGATTTCGATTCGCGTTCCGACGCCAGCGATCGTGACCTCGCGGTCGAGCTTGGCGTATTCGCGTAGAAACCCTGGCAGCAGGGATCGCCCCTGGTTGTCGATCGGACACTCGGTCGCACCGGACACCATGAATCGCACGTAGGACTGCGTGTCGAGGTTGTCGGGCGATAGATTCACGATTCGACTCTCGAACTCGCACCAGTCGTCGTACGGGTAGAGCCACAGGCACTCACCCGCCTGGGTCACGCCGTTGGTGACGATCGGCGGACGGTCACTCCGCCGGTGCAGTTCCGATCTGAAGGCGGAGGGAATACTCACGCGACCCTTCGTGTCGATCGTGTGAGAGTATCGGCCTCGAAACATCGTTTGACACCCGGTAGGCTGACGCGGTAATGGTTGATTTTGACCGTCATCAATTTGCGCTCTTGCCTGGTGCGCTCAATCGCCGCATTGAACAGGACTTTCGTCGTGTTTTCGCTCAATCGATTTCGAACGATTCTTGAAACCGCTTGAATTCGCTGTCGTACCACTTCTTCCCACTTGGTCCCACAGCAGCACCTACTTAAACCACTTGGATGTCAAGCGCAACCACTTTGAACGCATTTAATGGGCGTCCATAGAGGAGCGCTTCGGACCCCCACAAGATGTCGTGGTAGTACCGATGATTGTCTACAAGATAAGGCGTGGTGTTGGGGAAAATTTCTTAGGCGGTGTGCGGACTTAGACCGCTTTCAGGCGCGGGAAAGCGCGCCCGTGCAGGCCGGACACCTGGTCGGTGACGCGCTGCAGCACGGAATTCGGTGAAACGTCGGTTTCCGACGGGTATGGGGTGGGATCGGATCCCACAATTCCGTCCATTACGGACGTGACCCCGTCGATCAGGCCCGAGGCCGAGTAGCCACCCTCGAGGATGAAGGCCAGGCGGCCCCCCGACAGGTCATCGGCGAGCGATCGGATGATCGAGGTCATGCCGCGAAAGCCGTCCGCGGTGACGTTCATGGCTGCGAGCGGGTCATCGCGATGGGAATCGAAACCCGCCGAGACCAGGATCATCTCGGGTCGGAACGCGATCGCCGCCGGCGCGACGAGTCGCTGGAGAACGCCGACGTACTCGACGTCTCCGCAACCCGCCGGAAGCGGGATGTTCAACGTGAATCCCTCGCCGGCTCCGACTCCGGTCTCTCCGACGGAACCGGTCCCCGGGTAGAATGGAAATTGGTGGGTGGATACGTACAGCACGGAGTCGTCGGCTTCGAAGAAATGTTGGGTTCCGTTTCCGTGGTGAACGTCCCAGTCGAGTACGAGGATTCGATCGATGCCCAGATCTTGCTGGAGAGCGCGCGCGGCGATCGCAACATTGTTGAACAGACAGAAACCCATCGCGCGGTCACTTTCGGCGTGGTGCCCTGGGGGGCGCACGGCCGCGAGGCCGCTCGCGGCATCACGACCTGCAACGCGCTTCGCGAGATCGACACTCGCCCCGGCGGCGAGTAGGGCTACCTCGAAGCTGTCCGACGAAGCGTAGGTATCCGCATCCAATCGGGATGGAGCCCGTGCGGCGGCAGCTCTGACTTCGTCGAAGTGTGCTCGGGTGTGAACACGGAGGATTTCGTCCGCCGATGCGGACCGCAGCGCCAGGCGAGACAGCGGCTCCGTCCGTGCATCGAGGGCGCTTCCGACGGCAGTCAGGCGTTCCGGTCGTTCGGGGTGCCCGGCAGGCCCGACGTGATCGAGAAAACGAGAATCCTCGACGACTGCAATCGCGCGCTTGGCGTCCATCGCCGGGCATGGTATCTGAGGTCCATGGCGGCATCGAGCGAGCGTTCGCCAACAATCCTTTCGCACGGCATTCTGGCGGGAACCTTGAGCTCACCTGGTGTCATCGCAATTACTGGGCTTGGCTCCTTCTTGGGGCGCGCCCTGATGGAGCGGCTACTGGTTCGCTCACCGGCCCTGCGGATCGTCGGGCTCGGTCGCAAGCGACCTTTTGGTCTCGACTCACGCGTGCGCTTCCACGGCGTCGACTTGACGGACCCGGCCGCCGACGGTCGCGTCGCGGAAGTCCTGGTCCGAGAGCGCGTCGAAGCCGTGGTTCACGCAGCGTTCCGTTCCGAGCCGACCGCAGATCTCGAGGGCGATCATGAACTCGATACGATCGGCAGCATCTACGTGATGAACGCCTGTGAGGCCGCCAAGATCAAGCGCTTGATTGTCGTTTCATCGACGATGTTGTACGGAGCGAGGCCTGACAATCCGAATTTCCTGAGCGAATCCCACCCACTGCGCGGCCATCCCGAAGCACACGCGATTCAGAACCGGGTCGAAGTCGAGTCGCTCGTGTCCGAGTGGTCGCGCCGCAATCCGGACACGGAAGTGACGGTGCTGCGCAACGGTTGGATCTTCGGGCCGACTCACAACGATCACATCGTCCGATATTTCGCGCTTCCCGTCGTGCCCAAGCTGATGGGGTACGACCCGCTGATGCAGTGTGTCCACGAGGATGATTGCGTTCACGCGCTCGAAACCGCGACGCTGCACCCGCATCCGGGGGTCTTCAATGTGGTCGGCCGTGGCGTTCTGCCCCTTTCGACGTTCCTGCGTTTGGCGGGCAAGCGAATCTTGTCGCTGCCACCACCACTGCTCTATCGGATGGCCTACTACCCATCGCAGGGCCAAACGGGTGATCGGCCCGAAGGGTTCTATGATTACCTTCGCTACTTGTGGGTGGCCGATGGACAACGCGGATGGAACGCGTTCGGTGAACCCATCTATACGACCCGCGAGGCGTGGATGGCGTTCGTCTCGTCCCGTCGCATGAGGCGTTATCGGTGATGTGTTCGATTTTCGAGTGATGGAGTTCTGGCGGTGACCCGCCAGAATGGAAAGAGCCAACGAAGACAATCAATCGTCAGACATGAGTGAAATGACTGGGCAGACGACAAATCAAGCCGCCAGTGACGAGGCTCTCCGACGAGCACTCGACGGGCTGCGTCAAGAGATCCGCACGCGTTTCCCGGAATCGGCGATCGAGCCGGACCGGGATCCGTCCGAACCCAAGCGGATCCCACCAGAGCCGAAGCGGATTCCACCAGAGCCGAAGCGGGTTTCATCGCTGTCGGAACAACTCGTGTCCGAGCTGGAACAGATCGATTGGATGGATCTGTTTCAGACGGTCCGTCGCCGCGCGAGTGCGATCGGCATGAGCGAACGGTCCGGCGAGGTCGACGAGTTCGGCATGGACGAGATCGTCTTGCGTCGCGCCAGGCCATTGCTCGATTTGCTTCACGATCGCTACTGGCGGATCGCGCTCCACGGCAGCGGGAACGTTCCGCCGAGCCCGTGCTTGTTAGTCGCGAACCGCTCGGGCCTGCTTCCCTACGATGGATTGATGTTGGCCCATGCAATCGCACGTGTAACGAACGAGAGCTCCCGCCCGCGGTTCCTGGTCGCAGACTGGCTGAATACCCTTCCTTTCGTTCAACCCTATCTGGCTAGATTGGGTGGCGTGCGCGCCTGCCGCGAAAACGCCGAGCGACTCTTGTCGTCGGGTCAGTCGGTGATCGCGTTTCCCGAAGGCGTGAAGGGTGCCGCCAAGGTTTTCCGGGAGCGCTATCGCCTGAAGCGCTTCGGTCGGGGAGGCGTGGTGCGGGTGGCGCTCGCGTCCGGCGTGCCATTGGTGCCGGTCGGGATCGTCGGGCCGGAAGAAGCGCATCCGATCTTGTTCAAATGGGGGACGCCTGCGCGAGCCGTCGGTCTGCCGTTCTTGCCGGTAACCCCGACATTCCCACTGCTGGGGC
>JAJDAM010000411.1 GCA_029261905.1 Deltaproteobacteria bacterium | reverse complement strand
AGCCCGCATTATTCATGAAACCCTCTGCTGCGGACACGGATTGCACCGCATTTTCGCGACCTGCTCGCTTCGGGCACCTCGACGTAGCTCTGCTACGCCTTCGGCCCCCTACATGGCGAAGCTTCGCTTCGCGACCTCCGCTTCGCTCCGGCTCCGCGGGCCGCGAACCTGCGGCACACTCCGTGCCCTCGCAACGAGGGATCATGAATAATGCGGGCTAGGGCGTTTCGACCGCAGCCAGGATCGCGTCGACGACCGCATCGGGCCGAATACCATCCGCTTCGGCCTCGTAGGTCAGCACGATTCGGTGGCGCAGGACATCGGGCGCCACGCGCTTGATGTCATTCGGCGTTGCGTAGTCTCGGCCGTCGAGCAGTGCCCGAACCCGCGCCGCGCGAATCAAATACATCGAACCACGCGGCGAAGCGCCCAGTGCCACGCAGGCTTCGGGTGCGGGTACGCCGGGCGCGTGAATCAGCGCACCCGCTGCAGCGGGGTCTCGTGTCGCTCGGGCGAGTCGGACCGCGTAGTCGACCAACGAAGGCGCCGCATGGACCTCCGTCGCGGCTTGCCGGATCGTCGCGACAGTTTCGGGATCCAGCGGTGTCACCGCTTCGGGATGTGGTTGCGAATCGCGCGCCACGATCTCGCGCTCGTCCGACTCTTCCGGGTAGGGGACGACCAGCTTCACGAGGAATCGATCGATCTGCGCTTCGGGTAGCGGGTAGGTGCCCTCGAGTTCCACGGGATTCTGAGTGGCCATCACGAAGAACGGCTCGGGAAGAGGAAAGGTCTGATCACCGATCGTGACCTGCCGTTCCTCCATCGCCTCCAGCAGCGCCGATTGCACCTTGGCCGGGGCGCGATTGATCTCATCGGCGAGCAGTACCGGCGCGAAGATCGGTCCCTTGCGCACCACGAAGCTGCGGGTGTCCGGCACGAAGATCGGCGTTCCAACCAGGTCCGCGGGCAATAGATCGGGCGTGAATTGGATCCGTCCGAATCCGAGTCCCAGCGCCTGGGCCAGCGTACGCACAGCGGTGGTCTTGGCCAGCCCGGGTACGCCCTCGACCAGCGCGTGTCCGCCCGCGAACAGCGCGATCAGCAGACCCTCGACCAGATTCGTCTGGCCGACGACGACCCGGCTCATCTGGTCACACAGAGATTGGATGGACTCTTGAATTTTCATTGGGCTGTCGGCCACCTGATTGGGTCGAAATCACTTCCAGGTTCTGGAGTCAGCGGCTCGAATCCCGTATCGCGCGAGCCACGATCAACGAAGTGCGGACGGCCGGAATCTCGCGGAGTCGGACCACTCGGCCCCCCCAACTTTCGACTTCCTTGCGCCCGACGATTTCATCGATTCCCCAGTCTCCACCCTTGGCGAGTACATCCGGTCGCAGTGCGCGGATCAGTGCCAACGGCGTCGATTCGCGAAACGAAACCACCCAGTCCACACAGCCGAGTGCTGCCAGAACTTCTGCGCGCTGGCGCCCGGTAATGATCGGATGCCCGTCACCCTTTATACGCCGCACACTCGCATCGGTGTTCACACCAACGACCAGTCGATCCCCCAGACCCCGAGCCTGTTCGAGGCTGCGAACATGCCCAATGTGCAACAGGTCGAAGCAGCCGTTGGTGAATACCACCCGCTCGCCGCGACGGTGGGCCTTTCGAACGGCGTCAACGGCGCGCTGCCGCGATAGCACCTTGTCGCGTGACAGAAGCGATTTGTGGGTCATGATTCGTCCTGTGGCTGGAGCGTCTCCGGCGACAATTCTGCCGAGGGGTCGGGGGAACTCGGCGGCGGTCCGGGCGCTCGAGTTCGATCCGGCTTGACGAGGGATCCCAGCGCCCTGATGCCCCGCATGACGAAGTGCGGCACACCTTGAAGCACCTGGCTGGTCGATCCGGCGGAGCTCGGCAACAAGATCGGTTCGATCTTCGGGTCCGACCAGGTACCTGAAACATCGAAGGCCGCTGCGACCAGGTTTTCGTCCGTGCCGAGCAGCATCCGGTTCAGAATCGGGATCTTGCTCAGCACGCGATCGAGTTTTCTGAATAGAAACACGTAGACCTGGGCGTCGATCGTCTTGATCGGAGCCACGAGTTCGAGTTCGCCGGACGAAACGATGCCGATCCTCGGACCATCGAGCGAAAACGACGACGAGCGCAGCCTACCATCGGCGAATTCGAGCAGGCTTTCGACCCGGTCGAACGGGACGATTTCGCTCGGGTCGTAGGAGTTGATGTCAGCGGTTGCCTCGGCGATCGCAACCACCGACGGGGTGACTTTCCGGATCGCACCCTCTACGACGGTCAAGTCGAGCAGCCCAGTCAAGTTCGAGAAAAATGGCTGCTCGGTTTTCAGCACACCCTCGAAGCTCCCGTCGAGTTTCATGGTTCCCATGATTTGGCTGTCGGGCAGCCCGAACAGCTTTGCGATCGCCGCACCGTCTCCATCGACCACTCCGAAATTGACGCGATAAGGAACCGCGTCTCTTTGCGAGAGATCGAGCAGGCCATCGGCTCGAGCCTGGCCGGTCGGTGCCATATCGATCGCGAGTTCTCGGATCCGGACCTGCCCGCCGTTTGCGACGAACTGGCCGTGGGCTTCATTCTGTTGCCAGCGGCCGCCCCCGATCGCGCCCACATCGAATCGGCCACGCGCCCAACCATCGCCATGTTCCGGAATCGCGACTGTGGTTGGCGGTGAGGATGCCTTCATCTCGACCGACACCGTCTCGCGGGGTTGGAAACGCCAATCTGCGCGGAGTTCGATCGGCACGCCTGCCCAGATCGCATGATCGGATTCGATGTGAACGCCTCCGGACTGCGCCACGATTGTCGCCCCGATCTCCGACATGGGCCACACGAACAGGGGATGCTCGAGAAAGTCGATCTCGAGTCCGACTCGCGTCGGATGAGATCGGGTTGCGGCCGAATCCGGGCGCAGGCTGTCCCATAGCGTGTCGAGCCCGAACATCGGCGTGGCCTGCGAGTCCATTTCGCGCAACCGCGGGTCGCCACCCAGGAAGTTCGGGAATCCGTCGATCGTCAAGTCGAGTAGCGGCAGCGAGCGACCATTGAGCAAGGCAGTCGCATCGTTGATTTCGACCCGCTCGCCGACCCAATGCAGCTCGGCCGCCAAGTGCTCCAGTCGGTTGGCATCTCCAAAGTGGGCGATCATATCGCTGATCTTCACCTGCATGGAGAATTCCGCTGGAATGCGCCGCGAACGTCCGGCGAGCAGATCCTGCCACCCAGTCAGTGTGGCCCTCCCGTGCACGCGAACCGCATCGAGACGTCCGGAGGTCAACGGCGCCACGACCGCCTCGGCCTCTTCTCGTTCGATTTCCGGCAGCCAGCCAATCAGATGGCGGGCCTGGCCCAGATCCAGATTCGACAGGTCCAAGTCGAGCAGGGCCACGGAACCCGCGTTCAACGGCCGCGATACCTCGCCTTGGAGTCGAAGGCTCGTGTCGTGGTTCCAAACCCTGAAATCGTCCATTGTGGCGCTCTGAGGATTGATTTCGAGGGTTCCCGCGACGTTGATCTGAGGCGAGTGGACCGCGTGGGCCGAACGACCGATGCCCGGGAGCGAACTGACCAGGTCGAGACAGGTCAGATCGGCCTCTAGCCGCCCGGTCCCGGGCTCCGGGGTCTCGTAGATCCACCGCCCGCTGAGTTTGCCCGAAACCATGGCTTGGGGACGGAGCTTTCGCAGATAGCGGGTACCCGTTGCGAGTTCGACCGATTCCGCACCGATCGAGATTCGGATCGAACCGTCCTGACCGCGATGACCATCGATCCGGATTGCACCTCGAGTCAGGCCGCCTTCAGTCAACTGGCCCGCAACCGAGAATTCACTCCGGTCCGAAAATCGGTGGTGGACCAGTTGGCCGGTGAGATTCACCAATTCCAGCACGCCGCGTTGTGGCGTCAGTTCGTCTTCGAACGAGATGCGAGCGTTGCGCAATTCCAGCACAGCAGCGGCGTGGGGGGCCAACAGCACGCGACGAACGAGGATCTCCAGTGATATCAGCGGAGCCAGCAGTTCGTCGGGGTTCGGGGTGCCCGTGGTTGGATCGTCTCCCTTGTCGCCAGCCACCGAACCGACCGGGTAGAAGGCGCCGCTCTCGAGTGCGGAAAGCCGAAGTCGAGCGCCGTCGAGTCGGAGTCGAGCGAGTTCGATCGGGCCACCGAACAGCGAAAATGCGTCGATCGAACCCAGGACCCGGTCGATTTCGAGCCCATGACCGTCCGAGATCGGCCATGCGGTGACACCGTCGCCTTCGACCCGCACGAAGGTGCCCGGGGACACACGCAGGCGCTCGACCGATACCTGCGACCCCAACGCTCGGCTCAGGCGCCGCTCGACCTCCGCCAGAACCTGGTCGGGGCCAAATCGCCTCGCTACGACCAATCCAGCGACGACCGCAGCGCAAAACAGCGCAGCGATCACGAAAATTCCGGCCCGGTATCGCTTCACGACTCTCCTTGCGCCGGTCTTCGCGCCCCGCTCACCCGTAGAATGTTGGGTTCCCCTCGGGGAACTGTCGCTTCAGGACTGCGGGCCAGCTGCTTTCGTCCGTATTGCTGCCGGTTGGCGAACCCTAGTTGACTCCCATCGAGGTGTCGTTTTCGTGCGCTCGTAGGGTGCATCTACCAGCGATTGTTGGGCTTGCCAGGGTTCCATCCGGGAATCGGTCAGACCCGCCAACATCGCATTCTTACTAAAGAATTCCCGAGTACGGTCGAAACACCACACAGTTGATTTGACTCTAGCGGCGACCACCGGACAAGACCGGAGTCGATAGTTCTAGCAAGGAGTGCGACGTGGAAGATAATGGATCACAAGCGATTCGGAAGAATCGCGTTCGCGAGCTGCGCGAGAACCGCCTGATGACCCAGGCGCAGCTGGCACGAAAAGCCAAGGTCGCGCTTCGTACCATTCACAGTGTCGAGAAGGGTATGAACTGCCGCATGGACACGAAGCGGAAAATCCTTCTCGCGCTGGGATTGCGGTTCGAGGACAAAGACCAGGTCTTTCCGTCCAACTATCCCTCGATCCCGATGTTGTCCGACCCCACCTCTTCGGGCTTCTGAACCCCGGTCGCTCTGGCGTGGCAGTGTTCGATCACTGACCCACACCCGTTGAGACAGCTCGTGCGATTGCATCCGACGGCAGCGATGCGGCAAGATCGCTAGACGGGTTCAGATTTCAGTATCCAGATGGCTTCCCGTCTGGCTGTCGGCCCGCGCGAGGGATCCCCATTCCGGACCGCGTCACGCTACTGGCCGATGTCGCCGAGATCGTTTCCCGATCGCATGACCTCGACGAGACGCTGAGCAACGTCGTCAATCTCGTCGCCAAGCGATTGGATGCCGACGCTTGCTCGCTGTATCTGTGCGGCACCGAGTTGACCGTTCTCTCGCTCGAGGCGACGATCGGGCTCCACCAGGAAGCGGTCGGGCAGGTCTCACTCTCCTTCGGCGATGGCCTCGTCGGTTTGGCGGCGCAGACCGGCCAGCCAGTGGTCATCGCCCACGCGCGCGAGCATCCCAGCTACCAGTACTTCGCCGAGACGGGCGAAGAGCGATTCGAATCGCTGATGGCCGTGCCGCTGATCGTTCGCGGCGTGACGATCGGTGTGCTCGCGGTTCAGACCATTGTGCCGCGCGAGTTCGATCCTCACGACGTCGAGATTTTTCAGACCTGCGCGCAGCTCCTCGCCCCGGTCGTGATCAATGCCCGGCTGTTGGCGTTGGTCACTCTCTCCGACGAAGACAGCGACCGGGTCAATGCCGAACTCGCGATGGCCGGGATCCCACCGCGCGGCGAACCGACAGTCCGGGCCAAGCAGAAGAACATCGAATATCGCGGCATCGCGACGTCCCGCGGCATCGCGATCGGTCCGATCTATCGGCTCGAAACACCACTCGACCTCGAACACCTCGATTACACACCGAACTCTGATCCTGAGCAGGAGGTGCGGGATCTGCTGGAGGCAATAGCGGACGCCCGTCGTGAACTCGATGGGATGCGAGAAGAACTCGGCGCGAAGTTCGGCCTCGACCTCGCGGCCGTCTTCCAGACCCACATCCAGATTCTCGAGGACAAGGGTTTCATCGCGAAGTTGACCGATGAGGTCCTTTCGACCGGTAGCGCGCTCGATGCGCTCAAGAACGTGCTCTCCGCGTATCGCAAGACTTTCGAGCGGATCGCAGACCCGTATTTTCGCGAGCGCGTGATCGACGTCGAAGATGTGGGCCAACGAGTGATGGAGCGATTGCTAGGCGAACGCCATCACACCGCGCCGCTGATGGATGGCGCGATCGTCGTCGCGAACAACATCATGCCGGGCCTGTTCGCGAGACTCGAAGTCGACAAGATCGCGGCCATGGTTTCCGAACACGGTGGTGCGACGTCGCACGGCGCGATCTTCGCACGCACGCTCGAAATCCCGGCGATCACCGGCGTATCGGGAATCCAATCCGCGGTGCGTTCTGGCGAGCTGGCGGTCGTCGATGGAGAGGACGGCCGCGTGTACCTGTCTCCCGACGAGGCACTGCTCGCGGAGTTCCGGCGAGCGCAGCAACAGTACGTGGTGGCGATCGAGCATCTCGATGCGCTGCGCAGTCGGCCGGCCGAGACGTTGGACGGTCGCCGGGTGCAGCTGACCGCAA
>JAJDAM010000410.1 GCA_029261905.1 Deltaproteobacteria bacterium | reverse complement strand
ATCGATCAATCGAGCGACGGTACCGTGAAGGCGATCCTGAAAACGGTCGACGAGTCGAGGATCGAGGCCGTACTGATTCCCGAGCCGGGACGCACGACGCTTTGTGTCTCGACACAGGTTGGATGTGCGATGGCATGTACGTTCTGTGCGACGGGAGCGATGGGCTTCGTACGCAATCTGACGACTGCAGAGATCGTCGATCAGGTATGCAGGATGCGGGAGGTGCTCGAGCCCACCAGTCGAATCACGAACATCGTGTTCATGGGGATGGGGGAACCGCTGCTGAATCTCGATGCGGTGCGTTCGGCGGTCGGGATCCTGGTGCATCCGAAGGCATTCGGGTTCGCGCCCCGTCGCATCACGGTGTCTACCGTGGGGCTCGTCCCGAAGATCGGGGAGCTGCTCGAAATCGCACCGATCAATCTGGCCGTTTCCCTGCATGCGACGACGGATTCGACCCGCGATCGATTGGTTCCGCTCAACCGGAAGTTTCCGCTCGATTCGCTGCTGGGTGAACTGCGCTCGCTCGAAAGCGTCAATGTCAGGCGTCCTGTGTTCTTCGAATACACGCTGATCGAAGGGGTCAACGATTCGGTCGAAGACGCTCGGCGGCTGCCGGGGCTACTGCGCGGCATCCCTTGCAAGTTGAATCTGATCCCGATGAACCCACATCCCGATTCGCCATATCGCGCGCCACGACCCGAGGTGATCGACGCATTCCTGCGAGTGGTTGCGGGCGCGGGCATGCGGGTGACGCTGCGGCGCAGCCGCGGCGACGACATCGGAGCCGCTTGCGGCCAACTCGCGCTGCGCCGCTCGCTTTCGGCCGAATCAAGCCCGCTGAGATCGGGACCGATGAAGTAGCGCAGGCGCTGGCCTTTGCTAAGCGTCCTGTGGCGATCTGGCAACGCCCCGAGTGAGGAACGAGAGAATTCGTGCTGTACGCGATCGGTGACATCCACGGCGAACGAGAGAGGCTGGATGAGTTGCTCGCGGCGTTGCCTCTGGGCGACGACGACCGGTTGATTTTCGTGGGTGACTACATCGACCGTGGCCCGGACTCTCGTGGCGTCATCGACCGTTTGATCGAGCTTCAAGAAGAGCGGCCCTGTATTTTCCTGATCGGCAACCACGAATCGATGTTCCTCGATTTTCTCGGTTGGACGAATCCGAATTGCTTTGCCGGTGACGCCTTTTTGATGAA
The DNA here is from genome assembly GCA_029261905.1 of Deltaproteobacteria bacterium. GTDB lineage: Bacteria > Myxococcota_A > UBA9160 > UBA9160 > SMWR01 > JAJDAM01. The sequence continues at coordinate 1,400 of JAJDAM010000410.1, read as the reverse complement.
CGGCGGTGACCGGACGCTGGTTTCCTACGAGTACTTCGATTCGGATCTCGAGCCCACCGAGTTCGAGTTGCCCGCATCGCATACGAAGTTCTTCAAAGGGCTCAAGCTCCACCACCGTGAAGGGGATTACCTTTTCGTACACGCGGGCCTGAACCGTGCCGCGTTGGCATGCGACGACGTGGAGTTCGCACTGCGCAAAGCCGATCCCGAAGACATCCTGTGGAGTCGAACCACTGCCGACATTCCACACAAACTCGGAGTCACGATCGTCTACGGCCACACACCGGCCAACGATCTGGAAGTCCGCTGGAACTCACCGTTCAGTATCGGCATCGACACCGGAGCGGTGTATGGCGGAAAGCTCACCGCGATTCGGCTGCCCGACGAGACCTTGTTTCAAGTGTAGAAGTTCTGTCAGCCGGCTCGGGGAGCGACACGCGGAATCACCAGCTTCGTTCCGGCCTGCAACGCACCGAAGTCGAGAGTGGCGTTGTAGTGACGCAGCAACCACACCGGTAGCCGGTAGCGCTGCTCGGCGAGGTACCAGAGAGTGTCGCCCCGCTTCAGCACGTGCGTATCGGTTCCGACGACTTCGAAAGCCTCGAAGAACGATTCCTGAAGCGAGCGGTGGTATTCCAGGCGGAGATTCTCGAACGCCGCGGGCGTCACGCGCGAGAAATCGAGCTTCTTCTGGCGACCGATCACCACGGGAGCACCGTATTTCATTCGGTTGAGCTGGCGTAGCCGATGAGTCGGGACATCGAGCCATTCGGCGTAGTGGCCCAAGGTCTCGGCAGCCTGCACAGTGATCCGGCCCGAAGGGGTCACCGAATAATCGGACGGGTCGGCAGCCGGGATGACCGGAGACGAGCCGACGGGTGCGGGTTCCAGATCCTCGACGGCAGGGTCCAGCTCCAGCTCGGGCCGAAGGCTCAGCAATGCCGCGGGCACCGGATCAGAGTCGAGTTCTGCTTCGAGTGGGAACGCGGAGTCTCCCGTGATCGGTGGGTCGAGGGCAGCGACCACGACGGGTTCGGCTTCATTGGATGGGGATCCAGTCTCCGATTGGGGATCCCGTTCGGACTTTGAAACCGTGACTTGTTCCGAGACTTTCTCTTGGATCGGCTCGCTCGTGTCAGCGGCGCGGACCGGCGCGTTGATCTCCGCGACCGATTCCTTCGCGATCGATTTCGCAACCAACGGCGGTTCCGGTGCGTCCCCGTGGTTCGCGACGCGCAACGGTTGGCCAACCGAAATCATGTGGCGGTTGCTCAGTCCGTTGAGCGCTACCAGTTTTGCTTCGGTCAGCCCGAACCGACCTGCGATCGTCGAGATGGTGTCACCACGGCGAACCCGATAGACGCCGCTCAAAGGCGGATCCATCTGCGCGACTGAAGCCG
>JAJDAM010000409.1 GCA_029261905.1 Deltaproteobacteria bacterium | reverse complement strand
ACTGGTCGTCCCGTCGGACGCGATATGTTCGATGCGGACGGTCGTTGCCTCAGAAACCGTGACGGACTTTTCGTTGTGCTTGAAGTCCCCGCCGGTCATCGTAGACACGTGAGTCTTCGAATCGTGCGACCACGCACCCATCCGGTGCGGGTTCTTGCGCGCGTAATCCTTGACCGCCTTCGGCGCGCGACGGTCCGAGTTCCCCTCGCGCAGCACCGGATTGACGGCACTTCCCTTCATCTTGTCGTAACGCTCTTTGATCTCGCGCTCCGGGTCATCCTTCGGTTCCTCGGGGTAGTCGGGAAGCGCGTAACCCTTCTGTTGGAGTTCCGCGATGGCGGCCTTCATCTGGGGGATCGAGGCGCTGACGTTGGGAAGCTTGATCACGTTGGCCTCGGGAGTCTTCACGAGGCGCCCCAGCTCACTCAGCCCGTCGACCACCTGCTGATCGGGTGCCAGCCGCTCCGGAAAGGCAGACAGGATGCGGCCAGCAAGAGAGATGTCAGATGTCTCTACCGGAACCCCGGCCGCCGCCGCGAACGCTCGGACGATCGGCAGAAACGATCGCGTCGCCAGGGCCGGAGCCTCGTCGGTCCACGTGTAAACGATGGGCGGGGACTGGCTCATGAATCCTCCTTGGACCGGACACGCGATTGGCGTTTGTCGGCCGTTTACTCAGACAACGATGCTGTGCGGTAGTGGGAATCGAATGACGTAGATCGAATGACGTCGAAAGACCGCGGCCGGCCATGGGAGCGCGATCCCGTGGAACTCCGCGGTGGAGATGGGAAGATAGGCAAAACGGCTCGCCGATCCTCCTACGCGGATCTCATTTTTTCGTTCGGCCCTCTGTTCCGCCCTCTGTTCCGCCCTCGCTCAGCCCTCGATCAGCCCCCGAGCAGCTTCACCACTCCGCGGCTGCTCAACCCGCGTCTCACGTCCAGGTTCGATCCGGCAGCCGCTCCGCGCGAAGTCGACTCCGAACACGCGTCGTATGTGGACGACGACGAATGGAGACCTCCTCCGTAAGCGCCGTTGCAGGCCCACTCGAGCGCTTCGTTCATCACGACGAGCGCCTTGCGGTCACGATCGGGCAGACGGCGGGTCGCGGCGACCAGCTTTTTTCGGAAGGACTGAGCCAGTGCGATCATGAAGGCCTTCTGCTTGAGCGAACGCCGCGGGCTCTCGTCCCTGGCCTTTCTCCACGCGGCGGCCAGCTCGCGATCCAGATAGGCCGCGATGTACTCGGCATGTTCCACGTTCTCTCGGGTCCCCGTCACTTCGAGGCCTTCGGCGGCGTGCACGGGATAGACCAGAAACTCCCGAAGAATTTCGCCGATCGCGGTGACTCGCGGGTTCTTCCGCTTGCACGGGATCACGAGCTTCACGCAGTACTCGATATCCCCCGCACCCTGCTCGACCGCGACGGCATCGAGGTTGTGCTTCACCATCAACTCGTTCGCCCGCAGGATCGCCAATGCGGCTTCGTGCTCGTTGTCGCTCGCCGACAGCGACATCAGTTTCCGAAACCGGGCGATCACTTCTTCGTTCCGAAGTTCGCCTTCGATCGCGTCGTTCTCGGCTCGGACCTCCATGGTCGCAAGGCCGATTTCGGGAGCCAGCCCGTACGCGATACAGGTGGCCTTGAATTCCGCCCCGTGGGCCGTGCAGTCGATTCCGGGTCCCGGATGCCGGATGAAAGTGAAGTAATGGGCCAACTCGTGGCGCAACAGGTTCTTGATCACCCGATCCTTCGCGGTGTACATCAGACATTTGTTGATCCCGATCGTGCAATCGTCGCGGTTGAAATAGCCCAGAACCCGCCGATCATCGATCGCAACCAGAGTGATCGGCCACGTCCAGCCGTCGGGAGTGTGAAAGCGGGTACGCACGACCCGCACGCCGAATTCCTCTCTCAAGATCTCCCTCGCGAAGAGATGGAGCTTGGCGAGAAAAGTCTCGATGCTCGCGGAAAATACCCGCACTCACGCCCTCACGTATTGTGTCAAACCGGTTCACGATCTGCGTTGCCGACAGTTGTCGACAACTCCCTACAGATCTCTACAACTTCCTACGACTTCCTACGACTTCAAGAGCCTCGACGCATGGTGAGCACCGAGAGTAGGCGAATCGGGATCTCCATCCCTCTCGGAGCAGCCCCCCGGCCCGCAGACAAGTGAACGGGGCTGCCCTACCTTTGCGCGTTCTCACGCCGCGCTTCCCGCTCCATCTGTCCGGATTCAGGCAACCAGGAGCGACCCGTCGGCCTTGTCCAGCGACGATCCGCGAGTCATCCGAAGGAGTTCTCATGCGCCCCGTCTATATCGTCGAAGCCGCCCGCAGCCCATTGGGTCGCCGCGGTCGCGGCCTCTCCACCCTGCACCCGGCGGTGCTGCTCGGCAAGATCCAGGGCGCAGCGATCGAGCGCGCGGGAATCGACGCGGCCGATATCGGTCAGGTCGTGGGCGGCTGCGTGGCTCAGGTCGGTGAGCAGACCTTCAACGTGGCGCGCGTCGGCTGGTTGACTCAGGGACTGCCCCAAGAAGTCGCTGCGACGACAGTCGACGCACAGTGCGGATCCTCCCAACAAGCCTTCAGCCTGGCGGCCGCGTTGGTCGGATCCGGGCAGGAGGACGTCGCGTTGGCGTGCGGAGTCGAATCGATGAGCCGGGTCACGATGGGAGCAAACTTTCACGGCGGGCTTCCCTTCACACCCGAGTACGCGACCCACTACCAACCGACCAGCCAATTTCAGGGTGCAGAGCGATTGGCCGCGCGACATGGCCTGACTCGCGAAGAAACGGATGTCTTTGGACTCACGAGCCAACAACGCGCAATTCGCGCATGGGATGCGGGCCACTTCGACCGGGAAGTCGTGCCGCTCGACGCACCCGAGATCGCAGACGACGGCCAACCGAGCGAACAGAGGCACACGATCTCGCGCGACGAGGGGCTGCGCGAGACGACCCTCGAGCAACTCGCTCAACTGAAGCCAGCACCCGGATGCGAACTCCACACGGCCGGCTCTTCTTCGCAAATCAGCGATGGTGCATCCGCCGTTGTGCTGGCATCCGAGGACGGACTGAAGCGGCTGGGCGTCGAGCCGCGGGCACGAGTCGTCAGCACGACTCTGGTCGGCGTCGACCCGGAGGTCATGCTCGAAGGGCCCATGCCGGCGACGGAGAAAGTTCTGAGACTCGCGAACCTCTCGCTGTCCGACATCGATACCTTCGAGATCAACGAGGCTTTTGCCGCGGTTGCGTTGGTTTGGCGCAAGACCTTCGATGCCGATCCCGAAAAACTGAACCCCAATGGCGGCGCGATCGCAATCGGGCATCCGCTCGGTAGTACCGGTTGTCGGCTGCTCACGACAGCACTCCACGAATTGGAGCGCATCGGCGGCAAGTACGGCCTGGTGGCGATGTGCTGTGGCGGCGGACTCGGCACCGGTACCGTGATCGAGAGAGTCTGATTCCCGACGGATTTCGATATTGCAATTCAACTACATTGTAATTCAACTAAATTGTAATTCGACTACGAAACCCGGTATCGACTGCTTCGAGCTGAGAACAGAAACGACTAACACCATCAGGAGATCGTCATGCGAATTGGAATTACAGTGGGCGCCGAAACCCTCGACGGGTTCGTAGATCAGGTCAAGCGTGCCGAAGCGGACGGATTCGCGTTCGTATCCGCGGCAAACATCTTTGGCCACGACGCAGTCGGCGCCCTGACGGTCGCGGGTCGCGAAACCGAGCGCATCGAACTGGCGACCGGCGTGGTTCCCACACAGCCACGACATCCCACCGCATTGGCACAGCAGGCGTTGACCGCACAGGCGGCATGCAAGGGGCGTTTCACGCTCGGAATCGGGCTGTCGCACCAGATCGTGATCGAGACAATGTTCGGACTCTCGTACGCCAAACCGGCGAAGCAGATGGAAGAGTACCTGCAGGTGCTCGTGCCGTTGCTACAGGGCAAGCCGGCCTCTCATCAGGGTGAGATCTACCGGGTCAACGCGGGTCTACAGGTTCCCGATGGTACGCCGGTCCCCACACTGGTCGCCGCCCTCGGACCGCGCATGCTCGAAATTGCCGGACGACTCGCGGACGGTACCGCCACGTGGATGACGGGTCAGGCGACACTCGCCAACCACATCGTGCCGAGCATCACCCGAGCGGCTGCAGCCGCAGGTCGCCCGCAACCGCGCATCGTGGCGGCGTTGCCAGTCGCTGTTACGAACGATGCTGACGCCGCACGGAAAATCGCGAACGACACGTTTCAGATGTACGGGGCGCTGCCGTCGTATCGCGCCATGCTGGATCGCGAAGGCGCTGCGGGCCCCGGTGATGTCGCGCTCGTCGGTGACGAAGCGACGGTCCGCGCCGGCTTCGCAGCACTCCGCGACGCCGGAGTCACCGACTTTGCGGCCTCTCCCTATTCTGCCGATGAGGGCGCCCTCGACCGCACGCGCGAATTCCTGCTCTCGGAGTTCTGACAGGCGACCGACCAACCCGCCGGCGAAGTCAGAGCGCGCCCGACTCTGCGCGGCGACGAGAAAGCGCCACGAGACCCAACGCGGGAAGGACGAAAATCAGCAAATAGAACCAACCGAGAGATCCTGGCGCGGGGAGCGCCGCGGGCAAGACGATCGTCCCGGTCTCCCCGGCGAGATTCGTCGGAGAGTTCACACCAACGCTGAATCCGTTTTGCGGCATTGCAGGGTTGATGACGCTCAGCGAGTTCACGCCGTCGCTGGGCATCGTATCGGGCGGGATCGTCAGCGTCTGATAGAGCCACCACACGACCGTGTCGCCACTCGGCTCGATGACCCCGTCGGGGAGCACGTAGTCGGGCGCGGGGACGCCTGCCAGCAACGCGTAGCTCTCGCTCCCGACCAGGAACTTCTGATTTGCGGTGATGGGAGGCAGCGGGCTGCCCAGAAGCAGTGTGTGCGTCAGATTGAACGAGTTGGTCGCGTACCAATGGGATTCGATCGCGGTCTCCGTATTGCTGCCATTGATTTCCTGCATCTCGATGAACTGGATCGTCTTGTCGGGCGAGCTGTAGAACTCGCTGAAGCGCCAGCTATGCGATCCGGCTGTTGCATTCCCAGCAATCGCAATACAACCCGCCATCAGCACGAACCGAGCTACCCGAATGAGCGTCACTGAAGAGTTCGACGTTTTCGTCATCGATGCACCTGTAGTTGGCTCTAGTTGGCTGTAGTTGGCTCTGGTTGGCTGTAGTTGGCTCTGGTTGGCTCTGGTTGGCTCTGGTTGGCTGTAGCTGGCACTAGCCGGCTCGCGATATTCTCTGACGTACTCGCTGCGATCGGAGCCACGTCACCCGCTAGTGGCGACAGTCGCTCGATTGAGTAGTCCGACGCAGTGTAGCACCCTGCACACATGTCCTTTCGCTTCGAAAACGGCGGCGAACCGAATTCGCAGCCCAGCTCGACCAGCCGTGTTTCGTCCCGCGCCACCCCGCGGGGCTATCACTTACTTGTGTGGTGTGCCCTGTTGGCCCTCCTCGGATGTGGCCCATCCGAAGGCGACCGGAACTCGTCCGAGGTTCCGCTTGCCCGGAAACGCATTCTATCGATGTCGCCGTCGGTGAGCGAATTGCTTCTCGAACTCGGAGCAGGGTTCGAGATCGTGGCAGCCGATGCGGGGTCGCTTTCTTTGCCGGGTTTGGGCGGAGTCGTGAATCTCGGCGAACTGCACTCCGAGACCATCGAAGACGCCTTGGCATCGCAGCCCGACCTCGCGATCGGGTTGGCCACGCCACGCGTTCGTGATTTCGCCGCCGAACTCGAAGAGCGCGGAATCGTCGTGCATCTACTCGACCCGAGAAACGCTGACGCGGTCATCCGCACCACGCATCGCGTCGGAGACCTGCTCGAGAGACCGACCCGCGCGATCTCCGTGTCGGCGTCACGAATCCAGCGAATCTCAGAGCTGGCGGGCCTGCGCGACGGGAAATCGAGATTGAATGTGGCGTGGCTGGTCGAATGCGATCCGCTGTTGGTCATCGGTGGATCCGGTCTCGCCCACGAGGTGCTGGAACTGGCGGGTGCAGAGAACAGCTTCCACCAACTGGGTTTTGCGCAGGTCGAGATCACGCAGCAGCAGCTGGCCGAGAAGTCCCCGGATGTCGTGCTCGACTCCACTGGGCGCGAGCCGGAACGACGCTGTTGGGACCGCTGGTCGGACACCACGCGTGTCGAGCCGACCCCTGGAGGGCTGGCGGAGTTGCCGGGACTCGACCTTCACCGACGCATTCGCGAAATACACACGATTCTGTACGACGACCGATAGCCAATCGGCGTTTCTTGGCGGTGGTTCGAGGAGCTAGCCCGCGGGTACCGGGGCCGCGGTCTTCTGCGGCGCTTTGAGATACGCCTCGACCACCTTCGGATCGAAACCCGCGGCTTCGACGTTTCGGAGGAACGGAAAGACCGGGCGCTTGTATCTCGCGAGCTGTTGGATCTTTCTCATGAACGTCGCGTCTGCAACGTTGTACTTCGCGCCGGGTGAGATCTGTTGGACGAGCCAGTGATCCGTGTTGACGTTGGCGATACCGAAGAACGAATCCGCCGATTTCGGCGTCGAAAAATCCAATTGGGTGTGGTCGTCCGTCACCAGCGGTGCGTCGCCCGCGAAGGCCTCGAGCCCCTCGCGTCCGAACACGAAGTGAGCCGTGAAATAGAATGGGTTCTGGATTCCCACCGTCACCAGGTCTTCGCGAACGGCGTCGATGTCGAAGACTTCGACCAACCGTTGTACATCCGGATCGTGAGCTTCCATGCTGCCGTTGAACACCCAGGAGTATGCGGCGGGGCCCGTCCAGACCGACACATGCGGGAATACCTCGGCGAATGTATTGGCGAGTTTCGCCAGATCTTCCTCGGGTGTGAATACGGTGTTCACCCAGATGCTGAAGATTCCGCCCGGCCGTAGATGAGCGCGCGCCATCTCGTAGAACTCCCGGGTGTATAGATTCACGACGCCTGCCGTGTGGAGTTCAGGCGGATCCGAACGGATCACATCGAATTTCTCGTGTGTCCCCAACAGAAAATTTCGACCGTCGTTGGTGATGAGTTCGACCCGTGGATCCTCCAATACATTGTGGTTCGTCTTGCTGAAAAACGGCGCGGCGTCTGCCACGCCCGGGCTCAATTCGATGCACGTCGCTTTCTCGATCGGGTACTTCGCGACAGAGGCCAGGGTATTGCCTACGCCGAAACCGATCTGCAGGATCCGCTTGGGGTTCGCGTGCAACATCATCGGGATGTGGGCGTACATCCGGTCTTCGAACGCGGTCCAGGTTCCCGCGGTACCTCGGCCGTCTCCGTAGCGAATCATGCGCTCACCGTCCGGCGATTCCGTCACCATGATGGTGTCGGTGATCTCTTCTCGGTAGAAGCGCAGTTCCCCGAAGCGCGACGCAAATTGCGCAGCGAGAAAATTCTGAGGAATCAACAGAAAGGTCGCCGCTATCGCCACCGCACCGATCACCGCGACCGTGCCGCCACGCCTCGAGTCCCCTGAATTCAACGCGAGCAACGTCGCAAGAGACAGGTTCATCGCAATCAACGCGACAAAGGTCCCGCGAACTCCGAGCCAGGGAAGCACCAGGAAGCCTACGCCGAACGAACCCAGAATCGAACCCACGGTATTGGCCACGTAGGCAAAACCGATCCGGTTTCCCACCGACTCCACCGACTCCACGACGATGCGGGCGACCAGCGGGAAGGTGGCGCCGAAACACAATGTGGTCGCAAACATCGTCAGTCCGGCTTCGGTGAAGATCAGGCCTACGACTTTCCCCCACGAATCGATCCCACCTATCGCACGCGCCATTTCCGGCACCAAGGTCTCGAAGGTCATGAAGATCCGCAACGAAACGATGACGGTCAGGCCGACGCTGAGCTGCACGATCGCGAGCGCCAACAACGGGCGCCCGATTCGATCGGCGGGCCGAGCCATCAGCGCGCTCCCCAATCCGATACCCGCCAGGAAGGTCGCCAGCATTGCACTGTACGCGTACGTCGAATTGTGGGTGAAGTGCTCCAGCGCGCGCGTCCACAACAGCTCGTAGCCCATCGCGGTGAAGCCGGAAACGGCGAAAGCGAATACGGCGAGCCGCGCCGCGCGAGACATCTCGGGACGTTCGACTACTGCGGTCGCTTCACTCGAAACCGCGGGTGCCAACGATCGGTTCCATCCGAGGACGATCGCGAGGATTCCGATCACGATGTTGATCGCCGCGGCCGTCCGGCTCGTCGCCGTGAGACCCAAGGTCGGAATCAACACGAAGCCCGCCAACACGGCACCGCCGACGGCACCCAGCGTGTTGGCCGCGTAGAGTGCTCCGGCGCCTCGTCCTACCTCGTTCTCGTCGGCGATCGCAATTCGACTCAAGAACGGCAGCGTCGTACCCATCAGCGTCGCCGGTACCATCAACACCAGGAACGCGAGCGCGAAGCGACCCACAACGAACGCCACACCGGTGGTTCCAAACGTATCTTGCAACCAGATGTAGGCGGGCCCGAGACCGAACAGCACCGAGGGGACCGTCAGGCCGGCGATCGCGATCCCGATTTCGGCAAATCCGAAAAACAGCAGCGGTCGACGCACCCGGTCGGCCAACCGCGAAGCCAGGGCGGCACCGAGTCCCATCCCGCCCATGAACGCGCACAGGACGGTCGTCAGCGCGTACACGGTGATCGAGAGCGTCAGCGAGAGCAGGCGGATCCAGACGACTTCGTAGCAGAGCGCCGCCACGCCCGAAAAGAGAAACAAGATGAGAAGCACGGCGAGATGCATGTCGATTCGAACGCGCGGGTTACCCGCCGTACATTCCACCGTTGACGTGGATCACGGTACCGTTGATGTAGCTCGCGCGTGTCGCGAGGTACGTGACGACGTCGGCGATCTCTTCTGGTCTCCCCATGCGGCCTTGTGGAATCCGAGCGAGGATCGAATCCCGAATCTCATCGGGTAGCTCACCCGTCATATCCGTGTCGATGAATCCCGGCGCGACCGCATTGACCAGGATGTCGCGGCCGCTCAGCTCCTGGGCGAGCGATTTCGTGAACGCATCGAGCCCCGCCTTGACCATCGTGTACGGAATCTGCCCGGGGTTCCCGGTGTGCCCGACCACACTCGTCATGTTGATGATCCGACCCCATTTCTTGCGCAGCATGAATCGGCGCAATACCAGCTTTGTCAGGTACCAGGTGCCGCGCGCCACAGCCGCCACACGGTCGTAGTCTTCGAGCTTCATCGACAGCATCGGAGCATTGACGTTGAAGCCGGCGTTATTCACCAGCACGTCGACGCGCCCGGCCTTTTCCTTGAGGTCGGCGATCATCGCATCGACGTCGGTTTCGATTGCGAGATCGGCACGAAGCGCGATTGCATCCGGAAGCTCGGCGACCAGTTTCAGCGCGGTTTCTTCACTGGATCGGTAGTGGACCGCAACTCGATAGCCTTCTGCTGCGAGCGCGCGGCAGCAAGCGGCGCCGATTCCAGTACCGCCACCCGTTACGAGCGCCACCCGAACGTCGTCCAGATTCCCGTCACCCGCCGCTGTCGCTGATGCTGTCACTCGAACACTCCCGAGACAGACCCTACCGGCTCGCACCCGCGGATAACAGGGCCCGCGATCACCCGGCCCGAACTACGAGCCCTTCTGCCCATCGCGGTTCGAACCGTCGGTCGGATCCACAGAGACGCGCGGAACCTGCGCACCCGTTGCCGATGAATCGCCTGTTGCGATGCCTACCTGCCCAATTCCTACCTGCCCAAGCAGTTCCGCCAGATCTTCGCGCCCGCCGACTTCGACCTCACACGCAGACGGAAACGCCTCGCGGAGCCGCGCGAAGTAGCGACGGTCCGTACGGCCTTCGACGATCGCGACCACACCGCGATCGTCCTCGGTTCGAATCAGCCGACCGGACATCTGCTTCAGATTCAGCAGCATCTTGCCCATCGTGTAGCGATCGAAGCTGTCCTCG
>JAJDAM010000408.1 GCA_029261905.1 Deltaproteobacteria bacterium | reverse complement strand
GGTGATCGGTGGGCAATCGTGCTTGCGAAGCGGCGAAGCGATGTAGGGGGTGGCCAGCAGCTCGTCGACATCGAAATCGCCCGCGAGCTGCGCGTCCGGGTTGTCCTTGGCGGCGCGTCTGCACCGGACCGCGACCTCGGCCATGTCGGCTTCGGTGTACTTGCCGGAGTCGAGCAACGCGCGGGCCTGCAGCGCGGCGAGACTGATCGTATCGATCCCGAGTGGACCGAGCGTATACGGATCGAGCTGGAGACCGAGGACCGAGCGAACATCGCCCATCGATGCGCGGCCGAACGAAAATGCCAGCGCACTGTCGCAGACGCCGGATTGGATTTTTACCCAGGCCTCGTACATCGCCCATGCGCCATCCATCTCGACGTGCGATTCCGAGATCGGTGGCCAGGCACCCAGCGCATCGACAGCACCGACGAAGGCGAAAGCCTGTCCGGCCAGGTAGTCCGAGCTGCCCGAACAGGTGAAGCCGATGTCGTTCTTCGCGATGCCCGACTTCTCGATGGCCTCGTGGACGACCGACATGATCATCTGGACTTCGCTGCGTGAATTTTCTCGTCGCAGATAGGGGGTCTGCGCGTAGGAAACGATCGCGACATCCCGCATCGTTATAGGTGCTCCTTGAAGTCGTCGAACGGTACGTCGGGTTCGTCGAGCGGTTTGAAATAGCGGATGTTGCCGAGCGTGATGTCCCACTCTTCCTTCGGCGCCCAAACCGCTTGGACCCGCATCCCCATGCGGACGTCGTCGGCGGGGATTTCCTGGACCAGAGCGAAGAACGGAATGTCCGCGCCGTCGAGAACGATGTGGGCTGCCACGTACGGGAGTTCGAGTTCGATGTTCTCGGACGGGACGCGCACGACGCAATACGTCGTCACCGTCCCCGTATCCTTGACGAACACCTCGTCGTTCATCTCGATGCCGCACATCGCGCAAGTGCCTTTTCCCGGTACGTAGACCTTGTGGCAATTCGAGCAACGGACGCCGAGGATGCGACCCTGTTTGATCTCTTCGAGGAAGCGTGCCGCTTTGCCGCTCACCGTGAAGGTGTAGTCGCAACGCGCCGGTGTCGTAATGCTCTTGACAGGTTCGCTCATGATCCTTCCTCGGGTTCGAAGCACTGGATGTCGAGAATTTCTCCCTGCGGGTCGTCTCGCCAGCGAGGCCGAACACGCATCCCGGTGCGCATCAATGATTCGTTGCCGGTGTCGACCGCATGCAACAAGCTGGTGGTGGCCCCGTCGAGTTTCACGAGCGCGAATGCAAACGGGTGATCGAGCGGGTGCGCGGGCAACGGATTTACGATCCAGGACCAGCTCGTGACGACACCCGATGGTCCGACTTCGACGACCTCGTCGACGGCCTCGCCGGTGTCGGGGTCGTACTCGGCAGGGGGGACGAGCACCCGGCCATCTGCCGTCCGGGTTCCAACGATCTGCCGATCCCGCAGTCCAGTGAAGAAGCGGCTGAGGATCGGTCCGACCGAACGCCGGTAGGCGTATTCGATCGAGTGCGGTGCGCTGAAGCTGGGGTTCCCTTGGGCATCGCTCATGGGGGTCTCCGGTCTGATGAAGGCAGTCTGTCGCGGGCCGATCCTAGAACACGTTCTATTTCAGCGAAACCCGATTCGGCGGTCGTGGCCTACGGGCGCAATGGACCGGCAGAGTGCCGGCAGAGTACCGGCAGAGTACCGGTAAGGTACCGGCGTTGTCCTCAAGCCTGCCAGGACTTGTGCCGACCGGCTGGGGATGGATCGCAAGCGCAGGAGGTCGATGTGAGCACACAATCTGCAAGTCTGGCGGGGCCTAAAGGATCGGGCCTCGAAATCGAAGGCTATCTCGACGATGCGCGCGACCTATCGTCCGATTCATTCGAAGACCGGCATGGCGGTGGCTTCCTGTTGTTGACGGCGACTGGGTTCAAGCTCGATGCGGGCAGTACATCCACCGAGATGATCCTGCTCGATGAGCCGGAAGAGGCCGCCGAGCGGACGGCTGGAGTCAGCGTGCTGGTGTTCCCGATTCGAGCCGCCGAGAGCTCGCACACCCACCTGATTACCGTGGGCCGCACATCCAACAACGATGTGACGATCCCCGACATCAGCATCTCGAGATTTCACGCGTATTTCAAGCGAGGTGAAAACGGCTACCAGGTTCTCGACGCTGGCTCCACCAACGGTACGACGGTCAACGGGACCTCGGTTCCAACCCAGGGAGCCGGTTCTCCGATCGATCTCAAATCCGGGGACAATCTTCGACTGGGCCTGATGGAGCTCACCTTCCTCGAGACCGATGCGCTGCGCGAATTCGCGCTGCAATTCGACAACTAGACCGCGAAGCGGCTTGCCACCGGATCGGGTCAGTACGCCCGGTCGGGCGGTTCGCTATCCGAGGCCGATTTCGATCAGCAGGTCGTAGAAGTTCGGGGGCGCGTAGTCGATCTCGGCGCCGAAACCCGCTGGGATTACCGAGGTCGCCGAGCCGTGACTGCGCCGAAGTCGCGCGACGCGACAGCGCAACGCGATCTCGCCAGTGGAAGTCTCGCGGATGCGAATCTCGACATCGGATCCGGGCGCTGGCTGCTTGGTGGTCAAGACGAACAATCCGCGCGCGGACAGGTCGACGACGATTCCGTTGCAGGCGCGACCGTCGAGCGTGAACTCGCACGCCATCCGTCTCTTCTCGCGCCGAAACTGTCGTTTGTTCGAACCCACGCCGTGATTATCGGCGAATGGGTCGATCGCCTTGATGCGCCTGATTGTGCAGAAACTGAAACATTCGCGCGGCGCCCGAGATGGCCGGGCCGCAGGGATGTTTCAATCGCTGGAAATGACTCCGCGTGGCGCGGCTGCGAGCCGCCGGGCCAGAACGTGGAGCGCCTCGTCCGCGCCGCGCTTCGAAACCGACGCCGTAGCGAGCAACGCCGAGCCATGGAATGTACCCGGGTAGGAGTGCAACTCGACTGATACCCCGGCTTGGAGCAGCCGCAGCCCGTAGAGGATCCCTTCATCGCGAAGCGGGTCGAATTCCATCGTCGAGATGTAGGCGGCGGGTAGATTCGCGAGGTTCGTGGCACGGGCCGGAGCCGCGAACTGTGAAACATCACCATCGTGATCGGGCCCGAGGTAGTGCCGCCAGCTCCACACGGCATTGGGCCGGTTCCAGAGCGGTGTGTCGTCGAATGCCAGCATCGATGGCGTGTCGAGGCGGTCGTCGAGTTCAGGGATCTCGAGTAGCTGAAAGCACAACGCGGGACCACCGCGTTCGCGGGCAAGCAGTGCGGTCGCCGCGGCGAGGCCGCCGCCAGCACTCTGGCCTGCGATGGCGATTCGTGTCGGATCGATCTCCAGTTGCTCGGCGTTGCCGGCGGTATACGACAGTGCGGCATAACAATCTTCGAGACCGGCGGGGTAGGGGGCTTCGGGGGCGAGCCGGTACTCGACCGAAACGACGATGGCATCGATCTCGGCGGCGACCCGCTGACACCAGGCATCCATCATCTCGATACTGCCAATCACGAAACCGCCACCGTGGATCTCGATGACGGCTGGTCGAATCGCGTTGGAGTCGCGCTTTGGGCGATAGATCCGGATCGGCACATCCGGTGCGCCGGCCGGCCCCGGAATCATTCGGTCCTCGTTGATGACGTCATCGCGATCCGGTGCCGGGACAGTCAGCGCCGCCGTGTTGGCGCGCATTTCGCGAATGCTATCGAGGCTGGATAGATCGCTGATCGATGGAAGCATCGGGATCAGCGGTTCGAACTCGGGATCGAATGCGCGGCTGCTCATTATTCCTTCTTACTCCGGATCGGATACTGAACCATCAGGCTTCTGGTGCGATTCCAGGTTCCGCTCCATTCGCCCATTCGCCCATTCGCCCATTCGCTTGCTGGCTCCCCTCACGTCGTCCCCGTGTCCCTGTTGTGAATCGGGTGCACCATACCATCACGCGATCCGAGATGGGCCAGACCTCACAACTCGATCCGCAGGCTGCGTGTCGCCGGCCTTCGTCGTGCCGAGTTTGCGCGCTGGGCAGCGGCACTCTCGGATCGACGGCCTACCATGCCGATCGCCACCGATCGTCATTTAACCAGCCCGCTGCCACCGAACGTGTCGCACGGCCCCTCCGAGAAAACACGATGAGCCCGCACCTCACCATGCGAACAGTGCAGCGCGATCGCGGCACGGATCGATCGTGCAAAAGCCGCTCCGCTCGGTGCGGCTGGCTCGCATGATTGCCGCGGGGGCGACGATCCTCGTTGGCGATATCGGGGGTACCAAGACCGCGATCGCCGTATTCGAATCGCGTGATTCCGGGCTGCAGCTCGTTGCGGAATCGACGTTTGCAAGTGGCGAACACGATTCGCTCGACGCGATTCTGCAGTTGTTTGGCGATGATCATCCGGGACTGTCGATCGATGCCGCGTGCATCGGCGTTGCCGGAGTCGTGATCGACGGGCAATCGAAAGTCACGAATCTCCCGTGGGTGGTTTCACAGGAGCGCCTGGCTGACGTGCTCGACGTTCGCTGCGCGGTGCTGCTCAACGACCTGGAGGCGTGCGCGTACGGGGTGCTCGTGCTGTCCCCCGAGGACCGAGCGACGCTGAATTCGGGTGTCGAAGACGGCAACGGAAACATCGCGGTGATTGCGGCCGGCACGGGACTCGGTGAAGCACTGCTGATCTGGGAGGGGAGTCGGTATCACGCGGTCGCGTCGGAGGGTGGCCATGCAGGTTTTGCCCCGGCCGATGAAGAGCAGGTCGAGCTCTTGCGATTCTTGCGCGCGCGGTTGGGCAACCACATCAGCAACGAGCGGTTGTTGTCGGGACCGGGGCTGCAGAACCTCTATCACTTCGTGCGCCAACGCAGCCACGAGGAACAGCCCTCCAGGATCGCGGAGCGGATGTCGAACGAAGATCCGAGTGTGGTGATCGCACAGCTGGCGCTGGCTTCGGAAGACGGATGCTGCGTCGATGCGCTCCGTCTGTTCGTGTCGATCTACGCTGCGGCCGCCGGCGACCTGGCACTGACAGGCTTGACCACGGGGGGTGTCTACCTGTGCGGTGGGATCGCACCGCAGATTCTGCCGGCTCTGTCGCGCAGCGATTTCATGCGCGCGTTTGCCGACAAAGGGCGTTTTTCCGCACTCATGGAGCGAATCCCGGTCCATGTCGCGCTCGATCCGAAACTGCCTCTACTCGGGGCGGCCCACTATGGTCTTGCGAGATTTCAGGCGTCGAGTTGATTTGCCTAGAAACATGACCACGGTGGTTCCTCCCGATCCTCCAATAATTCCGCCAACGCTGGCGGCTCGCGGCACTCGGCGTCGGTTTGCAGTGGGCTGCGAACATCGTCTGGAGAGCTTGGCCGCCCTCTAGTTATTTTGGTGATGTGCTCAAAGGAATCGGGCCTCGGCGATTCCGACTATTCAACGACGACGCCTCGGTGACATCGAAAGCGTCCGTAGTACACTTCGCTGCGTGCCGACGACGCGTCCACTCGAACGCCGCTTCACGAGCACCGCGTCTTATTGTGCCGCGCTGTGTTTGCTGGCCGCCCTCTACGTCGTTCTCGCTCGAGCCGAGCTGGGCCTGGCGGAACATCACGACAACATCACGCTCATCTGGGCGCCCACGGGATTGGCGTTGGCTGCGCTGATCCTGTTCGGAACGAACCTCTGGCCCGGAGTATTTTTCGGCTTGGTCGCGGTCAGCGTTTGGAACGCGACTCCCTGGCTGACGACGTTGGGTATCGGTGTCGGAAACACACTGGAAGCGTGGATCGGGGCAACGTTGCTGCTCCGGATCCACTTCCGGCCCGAAATCGATCGCGTGCAGGACGTGGTCGCGTACATGCTCATCGGAGCGTTGGGATGCACGCTCGTGAGTGCGACGGTTGGAATCGGGACTCTCTGGTTCGCCGGGACGATCCCCGAAGGACAGACGGGGTTCCTTTGGGTCCAATGGTGGCTCGGAGACGTCGGAGGTGCTCTCGTCGTGGGGCCCTCATTGTTGCTCATCGGCCGGGGCCGCAGCGCCTGGATGGCGCTGTTTCGTCGCGCAGAGTACTGGGTGGTGACGCTGATATGCGTCGGAACGGTGGCGCTCATTTTCTCCGGTTTGCTGGACGGCTCTGTCGCGTTGCTTGCGTTCATCAGTCCGCTGCCGTTGATCGTATGGGCCGGGACACGGCTCGGGAGCAGAGGCGCAGTGACGATCACTCTCCTGTTCCTCGCGGCTGCGAGGTTGGGGACCGCAAGAGGTGTCGGCCCCCTCGTCGTTGACGATGGGCAGGAAACCATGCTCCTACTCTGGGGCTACGGGGTCATCATGGGCACCATCCCTCTGATCTTTGCGGCGGCGGTCTCTCAGCGCGACCGCGCAGAGGCACTGTATCGCGAACAGTTGACGGGGCGCCTCGAAGCCGAGCGAGAACAATCCATCCTGCGCGAACGCGAGAGGTTCACGCGAGAGATGCACGATGGCGTTGGCGGGCAGTTGATCAGGACGCTCGCCATGTTGGAGCGCGGAAACGCCAGTCGCGCCGAACTCGCTGTTTCTTTGCGGCACGCGCTCGACGATATGCGGATTTCGATCGACTCGCTCGATTCCAGCACTCGGGATGTGTGGAGCGATCTAGGCCGGCTACGCGTGCGACTCGAGCCGCAGTTGAAACGCGCTGGCGCACGCCTCGATTGGAACGTTGCAGAGGTGAACGAGATCGCCGAGATGGCTGAGTTGACGCCGGAACAGCGGCTACACCTCGTCCGAATCATCCAGGAGGCCATCACGAATGCCGTTCGTCACGGAGGTGCCCGTGAAATTTCGATGTACCTCGGGCCGGATCGGGATCGACCGGACCGGATTCGGATGGCAATTTTCGACGACGGATCGGGGTTCGCGAGTGGGGGGCCCGATCAGGGGCACGGAATGGCGAACATGAAGACCCGTGCTGACGAGCTGGATGCCGAACTGGAAATCGAGTCGAACGATGCGGGTACCTGCGTGGTGCTGCGCTTGCCCCGCCATCGCTCTGGATGACACCCTGGATGACGCCAGCGGATCAGGAGTCCTCTTTGTCGACCTGGATGATGCCCTTGCGAATCGCCTGGAACGTCGCTTCGCCGCGCGAGTGGACCTCGAGCTTCCGGTAGATGCTCTTGACATGAGCCGCCACCGTATCCCGTCGGATGTGAAGTACGTCGGCTGATTCCTGGTGGGATAGGCCTCGGACGACGAGCTCCAGAACTTCGAGTTCCCGATCCGTGAGTTCGATCTCTCGTCGCTTGGTGGTGCAGTCGGCAGGGTCGTTGGCGGTCTCTACCGGGTGCTTCGGAGCGAACCGCTCGAGCAGGTGGCTGGCGATTCCCGGGCTGATCGGTGCTCCTCCGTCACGTATCTGATCGACCGCCAGACGAATGTCCGCAGGCGTCTCCGACTTCAGCAGGTAACCGCGTGCGCCGGCTTCGAGTGCGCCGATCAGGCTGCGCTCGTCGCCAAATGCACTGATCACCAGGACTTGAAGCCTCGGCAGCACCCGGCGCGCGTATCGAATCAGATCGATGCCGTTTCCATCCGGGAGTCCGAGATCCACCAGTACCAGATCCGGCGCGTCCGAACGCAGGTGCTGCAGTGCGTCCGCGAGCGTGCCGGCGCTGTCGACGTGATACCGGTCGCCGTCGTCGAGGCATTCGACGAGGTACTCCCGAGTCTCCGAGTCGTCCTCGACGACGAGCAGGCGAGGCGCAGAGCTGGATTCGACCGCAATCACAGTTGCAGGCTAGCGTGGTGCAGGTCTGCAACGTTTCACCCATATGGGCTAAGCGCGCGAGAAAGATCGAACCGAGCGGTCGCCTGAAGGCAGAAGTTCCAATGCGGTATACACAGTAGAGAGTCTTTCGGTGGAGG
>JAJDAM010000407.1 GCA_029261905.1 Deltaproteobacteria bacterium | reverse complement strand
AAAAGGCTGTTGGATGGCCAAAAAAAATCTTCTCAGTGTCACCGTAGCGACACCGAGGAGCGATCGGGGTGGGTCGTCGTGAGTCGCTCGGAGCGCCATCGGGATGGTCGGTCGCGCCACCCGGCATTCCGAGGCTGCCGTCAGTTCGCGTTGTGAGGGGGCTGAGGGTGACTGGCGGGTGTCTCGCCGGCAGACGGTTTCAGGTGCCGCCGGCCGCTGTTCGCCCGACCTCGGATCGCGTTCGCGAATCCCTTTTTGCTCAGCTCGGCGATTTGACCGGCCAGAGTGTATTGGATCTGTACTCCGGCAGCGGTGCGCTCGCAATCGAGGCGGCGTCGCGTGGTGCGGAATCCGTGGTTTGCGTCGAGCGAGCCCGCAAGACTCTGACGTGCTTGCGAGCCAATCTGGACGCGCTCGGGTTGGAGTCGACGGTTCGGATCGTGTCGGGAGATGTGCCGTCGGCGTTGGCGCGTCTCGCGCGAGGCCCCGAACGCTTCGATCTGGTGTTGATCGACCCTCCGTACGGTACGGATGAACCCCAGCGGGCGCTCGAAGCACTGGTCGATTCAGGGATTCTGGCACTCTCCGCGATGGTGGTGCTCGAGCGCGATAGGCGTCATCCTTCGCCCATAGTCGAGGGTTTGGTGGAAGCGGGCGAGCGTCGTTACGGCGATACCGTTCTTTCTCGCTTCACGGTTGAGCCTCGAGCGGATCAGCCGATCTAGAGAAGATCAACAGCATCGATAACCGATTGACGGAGATTGGAAACCGGGATGTCCTCGCACAAGACGGAACCGACCACGGCGGTGTTTCCCGCAAGTTTCGACCCGCTCACCAACGGGCACATCGATGTGGCGCAGCGCGGCCTGGCGATCTTCGATCGACTCGTGATCGCTGTGGCCTACAACGTCGCGAAGGAGGGCACTTTTACACACGATGAACGGGTCGAGATGTTGGAGTCCGTGTTCGGAAACGAGCCTCGGGTCGAGGTCACGTCGTTCAGCACGTTGACGGTCGACTTTGCCAGGGAGATCGGGGCGCATGTCATCATCCGCGGTGTGCGCGCCATGTCTGATTTCGAGGACGAGTTCGAGATGGCGCTGATGAACAAGCACCTGTCGCCCGAAGTCGAGACCGTGTTCCTGATGTCGAGCCAGAAGTATCTGTACGTGAGTTCATCCCGACTCAAGGAACTCGTCCGGTTCGGCCGTTCGGTCGATGAATTCGTACCGGCAATGGTGGCGAAGCGTCTCCACGAGAGGCTGGGACGCGCCTGACTCCCCGTCGCCTGTCCAATTCCAGAATTTCAGGCGGAACGAGATGGCTTCGAACCAAGACGCGAATTGGGAATTTCGTTTTGGAACGAACGGTTGGCGTGGGGTTTTAGGGGAAGACTTTACCTTCCCGCGGTTGCGCGCCGTGCTTCGTGGTGTCGGTAGCTGGCTTTCGGCCAGCGGCGGTCGCCGCGAGGTACTCATCGCCCATGACACCCGCTTCATGGGCGAGCACATGAGTCGGATGGCAGCGGGCGTCCTGCGAGAGGCCGGGCTCGAACCGCTGCTTGCCGAAGGGCCGACTGCGACCCCGGTGGCCGCTCACGGCGTGTTGCATCGAGAAGCCGCCGGCGGTTTGGTGTTCACCGCCAGCCACAACTCGCAGGAATACCACGGGCTGAAGATCCTGGGCCCGCAGGGGGCCTGCATCGGCGCAGAGGCAGCCGCCGAGATCGAGGGCCGGGTGGATTGCGCGAACGATGCGCCGGTGGCAGGAGATATCGGTTCGGTTGAACGAGTCGAGCTGTCGAAACCCTATGTGAGCGAACTTCTGACGCGAATCGACACCGATGCGATCCGTGCGGCGAGGGTCAGCATCGTGTACGACGCGATGCACGGCGCAGGATCCGGCGTCGTCGATCGTGCACTCGAGCTGGCAGGAGCGCGCGTTCGCGTTCGGCGCGGTTCTGTGGACCCTAGCTTCGGCGGCGCTGCGCCCGATCCAGTGGCAGCGAACCTTGGGGGGCTGCGTGACGAGGTCCAATCGATCAACGGACAGCGGCTGGGGCTTGCGACCGACGGCGACGCGGATCGATTCGCGGTCGTCGATGCCGACGGCCAGCTGCTGACCGAGACCGAATCGCTGGCGCTTCTGGTCGATCATCTGGCCCGAACGGGACGGATCTCGAAGGGTGTGGCGGTATCGATTGCGACCGGGTCGCTCGTCTCGAGAATTGCGGCCGATCATGGCTTGCGTGCGGTGCGTCACCCGATCGGGTTCAGTGAACTCTCTCGTTCGTTGATCGCGGGAGACTGTGATGTCGCAGGTGAGGAGAGTGGGGGTTTTGCGATCGCAAGCTTCAGTCGTGACAAGGATGGAATGATGGCTTGTGGGCTGATGGTGGAACTGCTGGCTTGCCTCCGCGCTCCGCTGAGAACGAGGCTCGATGAGCTCGAGCGCCGCCACGGCGCCAGCGCATGCGGTCGGGTCGCAGTTCGAATTCGGCCGGAGAATCGCCAGGCGTTTCGTGCGTTGATGTCGGACCCGCCGGTAGCCGTGAACGGACGACCCGTGCGCTGTGCGTCGACGACCGACGGTCTGCATCTGGCGTTGGATGACGGGTTCTTGATGCTCAGATTGTCCGGGACCGAGCCCGTGTTGCGGGTGTACGCTGAGGCGCAAACCGAACCCTCGCTCAGGCGGCGTCTGACGCGTGGCATCGAAATGTTGGGCGCCGCGGGCCGTTGATAGGCCAGCAGGCTAGGCTCGGTCCATTCCTTCACGATGTGCGGCGCCGCGACGGCACCGGATCTCCCGCTGAGAAGCAGTCGCACCTCCCGGTTCGTGAAGGTTGCTTTGTCGGTTGGCGGGTATTCCGTTAACCTCGCATTTCACAAAGGGAATTTGAAAACCCGAGGACTTCGCCCATGGAACAGCGACGCATACTCGTCGCCGTCACCGGCGGTATCGCGGCATACAAGGTTCCCGAACTCGTTCGGACGCTGATCCGCGCCGGAGCCGTCGTGCGCTGCGCGATGACGCGCGAGGCCAGCGAGTTCGTTTCTCCCATGGTTCTTCAGACGCTGACGGGACATCCCGTCCGGGATCATCTGTTCGATCCGTCCCAGGAAGGCGAGATCGACCACATTTCGCTCGCCGATTGGGCGGAACTCGTCGTGCTGGCTCCCGCAACCGCCAACACCCTCGCGAAGCTGGCACACGGCCTCGCGGATGATCTGGTTTCGGCCGTCTTGCTCGCGACGCGAGCGCCCATCCTGGCTGCACCCGCGATGAATGTGAATATGTGGGAACACCCCGCAACCCGCGCGAACCTCGAGGTGCTGCGGAGCCGTGGTGTGCATACGATCGGGCCAGAAGCGGGTGAACTCGCCTGCGGATGGGAAGGGCTCGGTCGAATGAGCCAACCCGAGGCGATCGCTGCGGCGGCGGAATCGTGTCTGGCCCCGAACGATCTGGCTGGCGAAGTCGTGCTGGTCAGCGCGGGTGGCACCCAGGAACCGGTGGACGCAGTCCGCTACCTGGGAAATCGCTCATCGGGAAAGATGGGCTTCGCGATCGCTGCCGAAGCCGCGCGAAGAGGCGCTCGCGCGGTGCTGGTGGCGGGTCCCAGCTCGCTTCCTACGCCTGCTGGTGTGCGTCGGATCGACGTCGGGAGTGCGTTGGAAATGCGCGATGCGATGACAGCAGAATTCGACGCGGCGACCATCGCGGTCATGGCGGCCGCGGTCGCGGATTTTCGGCCATCGCAATCTTCGCAGCGGAAGATCAAGAAAGAGGATCTCCCCGATGGCGCAGGCCTGACGCTCGAGCTGGTCCCGAACCCGGATATTCTTGCCGAACTCAGTCGAACCAAAGGCGAGCGAACCGTTGTCGGTTTCGCCGCCGAAAGTCACGATATGATCGAGGCCGCTCGCCGGAAGCTCACGCGCAAGGGCTGCGACCTGCTGGTCGCAAACGATATCACCCAACAGGCATCAGGCTTCGACAGCGATACCAACACCGTCGTGTTCGTCTGGCCGGATGGCCAGATCGAACAGCTCGCGTCCCTTCCGAAGCGGGAGGTGGCTGCGCAATTGCTCGATCGCGTAATGAAGCTGCGAGGCGAATCGCAATGAAGACCCAATGCGAACGGGGACGGTCGCGTCGATCGATCGGCGCCGCGGTGGCGACAATGCTGGTCGCGCTGCTCTGCGCTGCGGCGACCGCATCGGCCCATATCAACGTCATTACGATCGACGGGTCGATCAATCCCGCATCATCGGATTTCTTGCAGAGTGCAATTCGACAAAGCGAGTCGGAGCAGGCCCAGGCGCTGTTGATCGAACTGGACACACCCGGCGGTCTGCTGTCATCGACCAAGGACATCATCCAGGCGATGTTGAATGCGAAGATTCCGATCATCGTGTTCGTGTCGCCGAAGGGGGCATGGGCCGCATCGGCGGGCACGTTCATCACGCTTGCCGCACATGTGGCGGCGATGGCTCCTGGCACGAGTATCGGCGCGGCATCCCCCATCAGTGCGACGGGTGGGGGCGGTGGTCGCGGAGACGACAACGAGCGCCAGGATGTCTCGGCCGAGAAAGCCGAAAAATTCACGATGGCCTTCATGGAATCGATCGCGAGTGAGCGCGACCGCAATGTCGAATGGGCCGTTTCGGCGGTCCGCGAGGCGGAGGCGATCGGCCAGGACAAGGCGCTGGAGCTGGGGGTCATCGACATCATCGCCAACGATCGGGCCGACCTGTTGCGGCAGATCGAGGGGCTCGAGATCGAGTTCGACGAGTCGAAGGTCGTTCTGGAGGTCGTCGGTGCCGAGATCCGGGTGATCGAGATGACGACCATGACCCGGTTGTTCAGCTTTCTGGCTAGCCCCGATGTCGCCATGTTGTTGGTCATGGCCGGGCTGTTGGGTCTTTATATCGAGTTCCAACAACCGGGGATGCTGTTTCCGGGGATCGCCGGGGCGGCGTGTCTGGTGCTGGCGGCGTTCGCGTTTCAGATCTTGCCGTTTTCGTGGCTGGGCCTGATGCTGATTCTGGTCGGGATGGGACTGCTGATCGCGGAAATCTTCGTGACGTCGTTTGGCGTGCTATTCACGGCCGGTATTGTCTGCTTTCTGGTGGGTGGAACCATGTTGTTCGATGTGCCCGAGGTCAGCGACCTGACGATTTCGTTCTGGGGTGTTCTGGTACCGGCAGTGACCGGGTTCGCGCTCGCCGCGGGTGTCGTGTTGGTGCTGGTTTCGAAGAGCATTTTTCGCAAACAGACCGCCGGAGTCGACGAGATGCTGGGTATGGTGGGGAAGGCGTACACCGGCCTGGCATTGGACGGAAAGGTTTTCGTCCGGGGCGAATACTGGTCTGCCAGTGCGGATGAAGAGATCGAGGCAGGCGAGCGCGTAGAGGTCACAGCGGTGGATGGAATGCGGCTTCGTGTAAAAAGGAAAGATCATTCGGCCCGAGGCGACGACGCCACCGGCTGATCACAGCAGACGGCTCGAAACGTGGGGATCGAGGAGGAGGGGATAATGGGCTTGTCATTGCTAGTGGCATTGGGGGTGCTTGCTGCGCTGTTCGTATTCGGCGTCAGAATCATCACCGAATACGAGCGCGGCGTGATCTTTCGGCTGGGTCGTTACGTCGAGGTCAAGGAAGCCGGTTTCAAGTGGATCATCCCCGGCGTCGACCGCATGGTCCGAATCGGATTGCGCGAGATCGTCATGGACGTGCCGTCGCAGGAGGTGATCACGCGGGACAACGTGTCCGTGAAGGTCAACGCGGTGCTGTACTTCCGTGTACTCCATCCGGAAAAGGCAGTGATCCAGGTCGAGAACTACCTGTATGGAACTTCGCAGCTCGCGCAGACGACGTTGCGCAGTGTTTGCGGGCAGGCCGAACTCGATGAGCTGCTGGCGGAGCGAGAATCGATCAACATGAAACTGCAGGAGATCATCGATCTGCAGACCGAACCGTGGGGTGTCAAAGTGCGCGCCGTCGAGGTCAAGCAGATCGACCTGCCACCGGACATGCAGCGCGCGATGGCCAAGCAGGCCGAGGCAGAGCGTGAGAAACGCGCCAAGGTGATTCACGCGGCCGGCGAGGCGCTGGCCGCCGAGAAGCTTGCCGATGCGGCACGCGTGCTTGCGAGCGAAGGTGGGGCGTTGCAGTTGCGCTACCTGCAAACGCTCGCCGAGATAGCCACCGAGAACAGCTCCACGACGATATTCCCGATTCCGATCGACATCCTGGCTCCCTTCTACGAGAAGAACCGACCGATCAAGGCCGGCTCCGATCCATCAGGCTCTCCATCAGGGAAGGAGACGAGCTGATCCATGGCGGACAACGATGGATCGCCGTCGGTCGACTCTCAGGTCAAACGATCGGTAGGCCACCTCCTGCGAAATACGGTGCTGTTGTTGATAGCGCTGGGGTTGCTCAGTGGCTGGGGATACTTCGGCTTCTACGAGCTCGAGCCGGGGCAGTCTGCGATCGTATTCCGGCTCGGCAAGTACCAGCGCACCGAACCCCGTGCGGGCCTGCGTTTCCATCTGCCGCCGCCATACGAGACAGTCGAGATCGTCAATGTCTCCGAACTGTCGCGGCAGGATTTCGGCGTGAAACGCGACGGTGAAACTGCGGATCGCGGGCGGGCCGAGATGGAAGCGAGCATGCAGACGCGCGACAACAGCATCGTCAGCCTGGGCTTCGTGTTGCAGTATCGCATCAGCGATGCGTTCGATTCGCGCTATGGCGTGGCGGATCCCGAACCGGCCCTTCGCGACGCCGCGCAGGCGGCGGTCCGAGAGGTCGTTGGGCAGATGACCGTCGACGGTGTTCTCACGTTGCGGCGTGGGGAAATCGAAAGCGAGAGCCGACGAATTCTGCAGGAAATTCTCGACTCGTACTCGATGGGCATCGATGTAATGGAGATCCAACTCCAGGAAGTCCAGCCGCCCGAGCAGGTGCGAGAGGCGTTCGACGATGTCATCGCGGCCGCGC
>JAJDAM010000406.1 GCA_029261905.1 Deltaproteobacteria bacterium | reverse complement strand
TAGGTCGATGATCAACCCGCTGCGCAGGACGCACCCCAGCTACGAGACGCTCTCCGCACTAGCGGATCACGAGCTGAAGGCCTCCGAGGCCATGACGATCAACGCGCACCTCGTCGGCTGTCAGGACTGTCGCGAAGAGGTCGACTTCATGGTGGATCTCCGTGAGCGGCTGCGCGGCATTCACGGCCCGCCGGCACCGCATGAGCTTCTGCACGAGGTCCTGCGGCTGCGCGGCATTGGTGAGCGGGTAGTGCTGGAAGCTGAGCCGGAGTCGGTCGAATACCGTCGATCTCGACTCCGGCGCGTCCTGCCGGCCGCAACGGTCGCGTTGGCTGCCGGTGTCGGCTTTGCCGTGTTCGGTCCCAGCGACATCGAGGCCGGAGGGAGCCGCCTCGAAGTCGCGGGCGGGTTCTTCGCAAAAGGAGCCTCTGCGCCGGGAATGATCGTTTTTCAGACAACGGGGCTCCTCGCCGACCGCGAGCACCTCGTTGCCAGGGCCGAGTATTTCACACCAGAAGTCGATGGCGTAGGCCACGGCAAGTCCGTGATCCTCGAGTCGCCGCTCGAACGCAAAGGACCAGGTGAGTTTCAGGGAGAGCTCACGCCTCCTGGGTCTGCGGCTTATGCTCGAATCGTGATCGAGACCACCACCGGTGATCAGATCGCTGGTGGGTTCGACGATTGGGAACAACTCGCCACGGACAACGGCGGCTTCACCTACGATGCGCTTCTTCTCAAGCTCGAGGTCGCACACGGGCGTGGGGACCTCGACGGTGCGTTCGAAGCGACGCAGCAACTCATTGGGATGGATCCCGCCCGCCCCGAGGGTTGGTACTGGTCTGCTGGGCTAGACGATGCGCTGAATCTCGAGGTCAGCCCGATCTGGGCCGCGACCAGGCGGCAACGGTTGTTGGACATGATCGACGCGCTTCCAGCACACGAAAGCGCAACCGATTTGGCTGCACTCCTGCGGTTTGCGACCATTCTCGGGGAGACGGACGTCCAGCGGGACTTGGTCAATCGGCTCACCGCCGTTGCGCCTCGGCACCCGGCTGCAGCGGAGGGAAGAGCCCTTCAAATGTCGCTCGCCTACTGGCGAGAAGCTAGAAAGTTGGAGTCGGAGTTCGAAGCTGATTGGAGTCGGTACGGCGCGAGCCATGACCTCATGTTTTTGGCAGCGCTCGACGCAGCGGTTCGCTCTGAGAACGCAACCGCTGCGGTTCGTTGGTTCGACCGCTGGGTCGCCTCCGATCCAGAGGCTCGACTCCGTGCAGTGGCGACCCTCGCGGAGTTGCCGGTCATTACGGAAGCGGTCAGCGATCGGGTGCGTGAGGTGATCGGCTGGCTCGAAACTGATGGGCCGATTAGGCCCCTGGGTCGGACCGTGGGTGAACATCGCAGGGATCTGGAGCAGAAGCGTAGCAACCTCGAGGTGCTTCTCGCCTCGTTCCTGCGGGAGGCCGGCGACTTTGACGGGGCGTATGCGGCTCTGTTGCGGGCTGCTGAAATCGGCTGGAACCCGGGTACGTTCGGCGAACTCGGGACCTTGGCGGTTGAACGCGGCGACGTAGCGCATGCCCGTCGATATCGGTTGTTCGAATATGTGGATCCGATCACGAGCGCAGAGCGGAAGGCGGCGCTCGCTGGTGCATTAGGCACGTCTGCCCGATCGGCCTTTGAATCGGAGTTCGAGACTGAGATCGATGCGGCCACCTTCGAGATGCGCGATCGGGTCTTCGAGGGACACCAGCCGATCGCGCCACCGCGCGAGCCTTGGCTGGTCGAGTCGCATGAGGGTCTAGAGGTGGATCTTCTAGGGGAACTCGGATCCGGGGCGACCATCGTTTTGTCCTGGCATCCGTCCATCGCGAGTTCGATCGATCGCGTAACCGAGCTGTTTTCGGTCTGCGAAGAGTTGGCCACTCGCGGTATTCGTGTGATCGCGGTGTCGGAGCAGACCGGATCCGTTTCCGACTTGCCGGATCTAAAGGTCCCAGAAGCGTGCGGCAATTCATCGTTTGTCGAGACCGATCGTGCGGTTCGTCGACACTTCCGATTGGCCTTCGATTCCGAGGCGATCGTCTTGGATCAAACGGGAACGTTGCAGTTCCGCGGCGTAGAAACGGATGATGTGCGCCGCGCCGCGGAGCTGGTTGCTGACTTGTCGCTGACCTCTTAGCAGCGGGCCGTCGCAGCCGACCGCGACATGTTGCGGTCGAGAATACACGTATCGACTTCCCTTCTTTTCCACGCTCGTCTCGCGTTGGGTCTGGCGGACGAGCGAATTCCTCAGCATTTCTCAACATCGGATGCGTCAACATCGAGTAGTTCGTAGTAGTTCGACCAACCCCGTTCAACAAGGAGAGCGTCATGTCATCTGCCATTCGTAGCCTTGGTGTCGCCGCCGTGATCGCGTTCGCGCTTGCACTCGTCCCGGCCACAGTCGCCCCGACCGGCGGTCTGGAAATCAACGGCCTCTGTGCCTCAGGTGAGTGTGTCAGTGCGCCCGGCAAGTTCTGCATGGCCGGCGGGCCGCCGATCGTCA
>JAJDAM010000405.1 GCA_029261905.1 Deltaproteobacteria bacterium | reverse complement strand
CTCGGCGAGCACGGTGTGTTCTATGGCCATGCCGGCCTCTATGAACAACAGATCCGCGTTCCGCTGATCATGAGCCTTCCCGGTGCGCCGCATCGTCGTATCGATGAACCCGTGAGCACCCTCGACATCGCACCCACGATGTCGGACCTCGCGGGAATCCCATTCGAACGAAAAGATCTGCCAGGCCAGAACCTCGCGGCGTTCGTTCGCGGCCAACGCGCGAGCGGTGCAAGCGAACGAGTATTCATCCACCAAAACGCCCACAATCTGGCTGCGGCCGTGCATCGCGGCTCCTGGAAATTCATCCGCGCTTTCACCGACGATCACCCGGTACTCGGTCGCCCACCGCAGCTCTTCGATCTCTCGACCGACCCCGGCGAGCGAGTCAATCTCGCAACCGAGCGTCCGGAGATCGTCGCCGAACTGACCGCGTTGCTCGAACCGTGGCTGCAAGTCGGTGTCGTCGAAAAGGGCGACCGCCCGGCATTGAACGACGAAATCGTCGAGCAGCTGCGTGCACTCGGGTATGTACAGTGAGCTGCCAAACCAACCGGGAGACTCCTTGCTCGGTGCCTTCTGGTTTCGGCGCTTCGGGCTCGAGGAAATCGAGCACGCGGAGATCCGCGCCGAGTTGGATCGACGGGCTACGGTCGGGGCCTGAACTCGCTTCGAGATTCGTGGAAATCAGAGAACGGCTGCAAGCAGCGCCGACCAGGAGATCAGGGGGTGCTCCTTCGATGCCCGAAGCGTGTAGCCCCGTTCGAGGACCTCGGCTTCGATCGCTGGCAGGTGCAGCGCACCCCAGGGAACGATTACCCGCTGATAAGAAAGGGTTGCGTCGAATAGTTGAAGCAGAAGCTGAGTGTTGCGATCGTCGAGCACTTCGCCCTTCAGCGTCTCCAGGAAGCCGGGATCGGTGAACTTCGGGTCGCGCGACAGCTCGACCAGGGCTGCGAGCAGGTCGTCCGAACTCCACATCTGGGCGGCGCTCTCGAGAAAGGCGAGGGTATCTGGCGAGAAGGTCGCCACGTCGACGTCCGCGTGCTGGATGTGCGGCCACTCGTCGGAGATGGACGCCTCCTCCCGCGCTGCATCGAGGTACTCCTCGATGTTTCGTTGGGGCGCGAGCCCCAGATTCGCGGCCGCTCCCGCGTACGACAGACGCGTCTTCATCAGGTTCGAATCGTCGGTGACGCCCTCGGCGAGAACGACGGTCGATTCGGTCGCGAAGGAACGGAACAAGTCTCGGTAGGCACTCTGCTCGCCGATGTGAATCATTCCCACGAGTTGGATCTCGCGATCTTCCTGTTCGAATCTGCGTTCCGCCAGCGACACGCCGGCGAGGTCGAAGACGACGAACCCGTCAGTTGCTTTCTGGAGAGCGGTGGCGACGTAGACCAACGAATAGATTCCCGCGGCTGGCAACAGTACGAACCCGACCAGGAGGATGCTCGCGAGAGTATGACGAAGACTGAATGCGGGGCCGACGAGTGATTGCGGCGAGAGCAACCAACCGACACCCCGGTTTCGTCGTCGGATCGCGAACAGCGCTGCGCCGGCGACCGCCAGTTGGATCACGCAGGCCGTCATGGCCAACCGCAGCGCCGAGTCGATCCAGATCGGGAGCGGGGCCGCGCCAAGGTTGAGCCAGAGCCCGGAAATCGCGAGCGGCAGAAATATGGACCCAGGCAATCGTGGAGACAGACCGAGTGCGATCAAGCAGGGAATACACAAAATCGCGACGATTCCGGCGATCACCGAACGCAACGGGAGCAGGGCGAAGCTGCCGGTCGCCCAACGAACGATCTCGTCGAGTAGCGAGACGCCTGCGTCGACCGCGAAGGCCAGCACGAAACCGTTGGCCAGCAGCAAGACGATGGCCTGAAACATGATGCCAAGGGTATCGCGGATGTTCGAAATCAGTCGAGCCGTGCATCGGGCGTCGGGGACCTCGGGTGCTAGCGTTGCGGAGAGCCCGACTCGCAGAAGTCCGGACCTGCAATCGAAGGACAGGAGGATCCGAGATGACGACCGCCGAGCCCGAAGAAACGAAGCCCTGGCATCTGTCCGGCAACTACGCACCCGTGATGGACGAGCTCACGGAACACGACCTCTCCGTGACGGGCGCCATTCCCAAGGAACTCGACGGGCTCTACGTCCGCAACGGCTCCAACCCGAAGTCGGGCAGTGCAGAGCACTGGTTCTTCGGCGATGGCATGGTGCACGGTGTGCGGATCAGCGGTGGCCGCGCCGAGTGGTATCGAAATCGCTTCGTGCGAACCACCAAGCTCGAGAGCCAGGCTGGTGCGACGGATCCCGAGACGATCATGGATCGCAGAGCGAGTGCCGCCAACACGCATGTCATTGGACACGCCGGCCGCATCCTTGCACTCGAAGAGGGGCATTTCCCGTACGCGCTGACCGATGAACTCGAAACGATCGGTTGCGAGGACTACGACGGCAAGCTGACCAGTGCGTTCACCGCACACCCGAAGCGGTGCCCGGTGACCGGCGAGCTCCACTTCTTCGGATACGGTCCACTGCCCCCCTATCTCGTCTACCACGTGCTGGACGCTCAGGGCAGGCTCTGCCACAGCGCCGAGATCGAAGTGCCCGGCCCTACGATGATGCACGATTTCATCACGACGAGAGAGCACGCCATCTTCATGGATCTGCCGGTCGTCTTCGATATTCAAGCC
>JAJDAM010000404.1 GCA_029261905.1 Deltaproteobacteria bacterium | reverse complement strand
CTGGGGTCTCGGTGAATCGGTCGTGCAGGGCCGGGTGAATCCCGACGAATACTGGGTCCACAAGCAGACGCTGCGGGAGGGGTACCGGCCGCTGCTGCGCAGGGAATGTGGCGACAAGCGCATCAAGCTCGTCTACGACGACGGAAAAGCAGTGCGCGAAGTGCGAACCACGAGAGAAGATCGACAGGCATTCGTACTGGAAGAGCACGAGGTGTTGCAGCTCGCACGCTGGGCGATGGCGATCGAAGCCCACTACTCGCAACGTGCTGGTCGACCCACGCCGATGGATATCGAGTGGGCCAAAGATGGCCGCACGGGTGAGCTGTTCATCGTGCAGGCTCGCCCCGAAACGGTCCATTCGCAGGACCGGCTCACGATCGAAATCCACAAGTTGCTCGAGCGCGGCCCGGTGCTCGCCCAGGGGAAGAGCGTCGGCGGCAAGATCGGGGTGGGCAGCGTCTGCCTGATTCGCTCGACCGAGGATCTGTCGCGTTTTCGAGATGGCGATGTGCTCGTCGCGGAGATGACCGACCCGGATTGGCAGCCCGTGATGGCGCGCGCCTCGGCGCTGGTGACCGACCAGGGCGGCCGTACCTGCCACGCAGCGATCGTGTCGCGCGAGTTGGGGGTGCCGTGTGTCGTCGGTACGCGAACCGGGACCAGTGTTCTCGAAGAGGGGCAGACCGTCACCGTGTCGTGCGCAGAAGGTGAGATCGGCTACGTCTACGCCGGCCAATTGCCATTCGACAGGCACGACGTCGACCCGGCGAAGTTGGTGATGCCCAAGACCCCGCTGATGCTGAACCTCGCGAATCCCGACCTGGCCTTCCGGCTCTCGCAGCTACCGAGCGCGGGTGTCGGGTTGCTGCGCGTGGAGTTCCTCGTGACGAACTGGATCGGCGTGCATCCCATGGCACTCGTTCATCCCGATCGGGTTGCCAGCGCGGAGGATCGCGCGGAGATCGCGCGGAGAACTGCGGGGTACGAGTCACCCACCGAATTTTTCACCGAGAGAATGGCGTCCGGTATCGCAGTGATCGCCGCCGCGTTCCACCCGCGAACCGTCATCGTTCGATTCTCGGATTTCAAGTCCAACGAGTATGCAGACCTGGTGGGTGGAAGCGGCTTCGAGCCCGATGAAGCGAACCCGATGATCGGTTTCCGGGGGGCGTCCCGTTACTACGACGAGCGATACCGAGAGGGTTTCGCGTTGGAGTGCGAGGCGGTTCGGCGCGTTCGCGACGTGATGGGGCTCACGAACGTCAAAGGGATGATCCCCTTTTGTCGAACCCTCGAAGAAGGGCGACGGGTGATCGCGGAAATGAAAGGCAACGGCCTGGAACGCGGACACAACGGCTTCGAGGTCTACGTCATGTGCGAAATTCCGAACAACGTGATCCTCGCCAGCGAGTTCGCTGAGATCTTCGACGGTTTTTCGATCGGTTCGAACGACCTCACGCAGCTCGTACTCGGCGTGGATCGCGATTCCGAACTTCTCGCGCACGTGTTCGACGAACGCGACGAGGGGGTCAAACGCATGATCGTTTCCGTGATCGAGCGAGCACACGCCGCCGGTCGGCCGGTCGGAATCTGCGGACAGGCGCCCAGCGACCATCCCGACTTTGCGGAGTTCCTGGTGGATGCGGGAATCGACAGCTTGTCGCTCACGCCGGATTCGCTTCCGGCTGTCGCACGGCATCTGGCACGAGCCAAGTAGCCATTTGAATGACGCCCCCAACGCATGAAGGCACCCGCCAGATTCAAGCGAGTGATTGGCAAGCCACGCGCCGGAACGATCGATTGCAGCGCAGCGACGCGATAGCAGCGAGCGCGATGATCGAAAGCAGGACGGAACCCGGCTCGGGAACCATGACGAGCCGGAATCCGCGAGTGGAGCCCTCGTTCGTCGGTCCATTCAGCGCGCCGAAATCGTCCGAGCGAATCGACCCGCCAGTCCAGTCCCCCCCCTTGTCGCCGCGATTGGTTCCCGAAATGCCCTCGGTCCACTCGCTGACGTTGCCGCACTGGTCGAAAGTCCCGTACTGCCCCGTGTTTCCTGCGGTCGCGACCACCGAAACAGTCGCATCGCTGTCCCAGTTGGCCACATTGGCGCCCGGGTTGATGATACTTCCGTCGGTACCGATCATCGCGGAAGTCGGCGTCGAGTCTGACTGGGTGGGAAACAGCCAGTACGGCTTGGTGGGATCAAAGTAGGCGGCCTTGAACCACTCGTCATCGTTGGGCAGCGCAATCGACGCCCCGGGTAAACGGACCGGTGTCTCGAGCGTCATGTCGTAGGATCCGCCCTCGGTCGTACCCGCCAACCCCTGGCCGTTGTGCATCCAGTTCGCGAAGCGCGCGGCGTCGTACCAGCTCACGTAGTTCACCGGGCGGCTGCCAAAATTCGCCTTGGGCTGGTACTTGAAACCGACCGCGTTGCCGGCGACGAAGTCGATGCCACCCCGGCTGTTGGAGGTCATGTTCGCGTTGTAGAGACCGATTTCGTTGGCACCGGTGGGATCCACGGTATTGAGGAATTCAGCGAATTCTGCGTTCGTGATCTCGGTTTCCCCGATGAAATACACATCGTCGACGGAGCCGAAGCCATTGAATGCCGCAGCATTCCCGGCATCGCCGACCTCCACGAATACGATATCGACGGCGCGTGCATCAGCGAGTCCAACGAGGGCTGACGACGCGATGAACGCGAATCCCAATACAGACTGACACCGAATAGTGAGTCGCACGACTCCCCCTTCCAGTAACCCGGCAGCGATCGAGATCGGATCGCCGTGTGTTTTGCGAATCACCTCCTAGGGAGTGCAAGTTCAGGGCCAAGGCTCTCGCACTCGTGTGTGGACATACCGCCGCATCGAAGTTGGCGTCGTTGACCGAAACTTTCACCAATGTGTAGGTCGGGACTCGCCGTGTCAGCTGACTCCAGAAGAAGACCACCGCGGTGCACAAAGCAGCACCGGGCATCCGGCGATGCGCTCTCGGGGTCTGTTTGGGCCGACCCACTCGCGAAAGGAACACCTCGAAGAACTGGAGGTCCAGAATTCACCATCTTGAATGGCTTGATGAGCCAGTTCACGACCCGCTTGACGGCCAGCCCCTTCGGGAGATCGCCAATGTGACGAAATCAGAGAAACTCGGGTTGACATATCTCGATATTTCTATAGAATTGGAATTATGGAAAAACAGACCGCGATCAGCGCACTGGCCGCGCTCGCACAGGAAACGCGTCTCGATGTGTTCCGCGCGCTGGTCGAGGCCGGGCCCGAAGGCCTTCCTGCGGGAGCCATCGGAGAGCGACTCGACATTCCGTCCGCGACGCTCTCCTTTCATCTGAAAGAGCTGAAGAGTACCGGCCTGATTCGATGCGAACGCCAGGGTCGATCAAGGATCTACAGCCCGGATTTCTCATCGGTGAACCAATAGATCGAAATCTTGACCGCAAACTGCTGACGGGCCGAGGATAGCGCAGGGG
>JAJDAM010000403.1 GCA_029261905.1 Deltaproteobacteria bacterium | reverse complement strand
AAAAGGACCTCGCACCGCGTTAAGCTACCGCCGACCGCACAAGGAACCCAGCATGCAGCCGCTGCCCCGATACCGCATCTATTCTCGATTTCGCGACTATCGCGCGATCGCCAGCGAGCTGTTGACCGGCAGGGCCAATCGCGGAGACAGCACGCGCGATCTCGAGGCGGCCGTCGAGAAAGAGAACGACGTGGCACACGCGATTTGCGTCGCGAAGGCACGCGTTGGAATTTTCGTCGCGATTCGCGCGTTGATCGAACCCGGGCAGAAAGTGATTCTCTCTCCGTATACGATCTCGGATGTCATCAACATGGTGATCTGCGCAGGCGGCGTGCCGGTCTTTGCCGATCTGGAGCCCGACACGTGCAACGTCGACCCGGCTGATGTCGAACAGCTGATCGATGGCGATACGGGCGCCGTGATGATCACCCATCTGCACGGCCTGGCCTGTGATGTCGAGCGGATCGCCGCGTTTTGCCGCAAGCGCGGGGTTCCGCTGATCGAGGACTCTGCGCAGGCCTTCGGCACGCGCGTCGCGGGGCGTCGCGTGGGTACGTTTGGCGATGTCGGTATCTACAGCTTCGGCCAGTACAAAAATCTCAATGCGTTCTTCGGCGGCATGATCGTCACGCCGAACCCCGACCTCGCGGCCAGGATGCGTGCCGAGATCGACGCCTTTCCGATCCAGGAAATCGGCTACTACCTGTCCAAGGTGGTCGCTGGGGTGGCCTCGGATTTGGCGACTTGGCCTCCGTTATTCAAGAGCCTCACGTATCGCGTGTTCCGCTACGGATTTCTCAACGATGTGGGGGTTCTCAACAGCCAGGTGACGGTGGATATCGATCCCCAGCTCAAGCGGGAACTGCCGGAAAGCTACCTGCGGCGTATGACTCCGATGCAAGCGCGGATCGTCCTCGACCAGCTGCCCGATGTGGACGATCACATCCGCGCACGAATCGCATTCGCGAAGCTCTATCACGATGGATTGAACGACATTCCCGAACTCGGATTGCCGCCGCTGCGAACCGACTTCTCGCACATGTACACGTATTTTCCGATTCAACCCGAAGATCGGGACGCGCTGCTGCGCCATCTGATGCGCGAAAGGCGCGACATGGCGGCCCAGCATCTGCACAATTGCGCCGATCTCCCCTGCTTCTCGGAGTTTCACCGCGATTGCGAGAATGCGCGACGAACGGCGCGCTCCGTGATCCTGCTGCCGACCTATCCGCGCTACTCGCAAGTCGATGTCGAGCGCAACATCGCGTCGATCCGTCGCTACTACGGACGCGCATGAAATGACGAGCGACAGCACGGCTGCGCCCGAATTGCTCCGGCGCTTCGGCCTGGCTTCACAGCCCGCCGACATGCGCTTCGGCTGGCGAGTCGTGGCGGCGATTCTGGCGATCTATGTGGCGTCGTTCGCTGTCTTCTATCCCGAAGTTCCCACCAACGACGATGAAGCCAATTACATCGTCCAGGTTCGCATGCTCCTTTCGGGCGAATCCGAGATCACCCAGCTCGATGCGTTCACCGGCGAAGAGATCATCGACACGCCGTCCACCTATCCGTTGGGCATGGCGATGCTCTCTGCGCCGTTCGTCGCGATCTTCGGTTGGCGCGGCGCGTTCGCGGTCGCGTGCCTCGGGCTGGTACTGATGGTCGTGGTCACGGGGCGTTGGATCGCGTCCGAGGGCCGGTCGCCGGTGTTCGCGCTGTTGATTCTGGGGTTGCCGTCCGTGTTGGTGTTGGGGCGCGTCGCGATGAGCGACGTACCGAGCGGTGCGCTGGTAGCCCTGGGCTTGTACCTGTTCTGGCGTGGATTGGATCGCGGCTGGGGATATTGGATGGCGGCCGGGTTCATCGCGGGTGCCTCTTGGGTGGTCCGCGCGAGCAATCCCGTGTTGTTCGTGCCGCTCTTCGTGGGCACCGTCTTGCGTCGCGAGTACAAAGCCTGGGCGCTGGTGGTTGGCGGTCTCGCGGGTCTTTCACTTCGTCTGGTCAGCCATCAACAATTCTTCGGTGAGGCGTTCTTCGAGCGTTCGTACTACCGGTTCTCGCCCTTCACGCTGGATGAGCGGCTTCCGCTGTACCTGTTGGGTCTGGTCGTTCTGATTCCGGGCGGCTTGATCTTTTCGGCCTTGTATCGGGGCCGTCGCCGGCCCGAGCTGCTGACCACGATCGTTCTCTTTCTGTTGGTCTACTTGTTTCAGCGCTACAGCACGATCGAAACGTCGCTGTCGAAACGCTTGGTCCTGGCACTGCGCTATCTGATTCCACTGCTACCCATTCTGGTATTCACGATGTCGGAATCGGTCACGCGCCTGTGGGGGGCATGGCGCGAACGCGCCAGCGCGGTCCGGCGCGAGCGGTTCGAGTTCGCCGGCAGCAGGATCCTGGTTCTGTGGCTCGCAGGTCTGGGGGTCGTGTGTGCAGCGGTCCACCCGGCCTTTGCGGCTTGGAGTTCGACCCAGGCGGAGTTGCGGGCGGCGATCTCCGAGTTCGTTCCGGCCGATGCCGTCTTGTTGACCAACCAGTCCGGCAATCGGAAATTCATCGACGAGGTGGGGCGCCGCTTCCAGACGCTGCGAACCGAGAACACAACGGCAGAACGCGCGAGCGAATTGGTGGAACGACATGACCAGGTGATTCTGGTCCTGTTGGATCGCGATGACAGCGACTGGTGGAAGAAGGAAACGCAGCGCAACGCCGAGTACCTGGAGTCGATCTCGACTCGCGTCGAATTGTTGACGGACGTCCAACCCAACGACACCGATCGAATGCGAATCTGGCGATTGAGCCGGTAGGCGGTCGAGGCAGCCATTCGATATGAACGATCGAAACACATCCGAGGGATCCTCTGTGAGAATGTTCCTATGACTTCGACACGGCCCCGAATCGTCATCAATACCCTGTCAGCCCGAACCGGTGGCGGTCTCACCTACGCCCGCAACCTGCTCAAACATTTCGAAGTCGCAGACCGTGCCGACGTCTACGTGCTGGTCGCGCCGCAGCGTCGAGACACTTTTCCAGATGGGCCGTACACCTTCATCGAATGCAACTGGGCCGGACAGAACGTGCTGCAGCGCACGTTGTGGGAGGCGTTCGGGCTTTCGCGCCTACTGCGAAAGCTCGAGGCGGATGTCTATTACGTGCTTTCCGGGACGCTCGCCGCCAAGCCGCCCGAAGGCTGCAAATCGGTAGTCGCCTTTCGCAATCTGTTGCCATTCGATCCGAAGAATCGCAAACGCTACCCGCACGGGTATACCCGCTATCGACTCTGGCTGATCGGCCAGGCGCAGCCCCGATCGTTCGCTCGCGCGGATCTCGTGATCTTCATCTCCGAGTTCGGGCGCGAGGTGGTCGAGGCCGTCGTGCCGGAGATGGCCGGCCGCGCAGTGGTGATCCCTCACGGTGTTGGGGAAGCCTTCAAAGCCGAGCAGGTGTTGGCAGGCGATTGGAACGAGCGCTGGCCCGATGGGTACGTGCTCTACGTGTCCATTCTCGACGTGTACAAATCCCAGCTGGAAGTCATCGACGCGTGGAACCGGATCCGCGCCACACGCAAGACCGGTGAGAAGCTGGTCCTGGCGGGGCCCGACTACCCCCCGTACGCGCGAAGGGTCAAAAAGAAGATCGCGGAGTTGGGGCTCGAAGACGAAGTCGTGCTGCTCGGCCCGGTCACGCACGAATATCTGCCCGGGCTCTACCGAAGTGCGAAGGTCACGCTGTTCGCATCGCAATGTGAAAACTGTCCGAACATCCTGCTCGAAGCGATGGCGAATGGCCGGCCGGTGCTGTGCTCGAGCGATCAACCGATGCCCGAGTTCGGTGCCGATGCCGTGATCTACTTCGATCCGACCGATTCGGTCGAGTTGTCCGATCGATTGATCGAAATGCTCGACGACCCCCAAAAGCAGCAGGAATACGGCGACCGGGCGAAGCGCAGAAGCGCCGACTTCCGAGTCGACGAGGCCATGCGCAAGACATGGGAAGCCATGCTGCAACTGGCCAGGGGCGATTCCCCGGAATCCGGCAGTTAGCAGCGCTCCCAGCGTCGCGGGGCCCGCAGGAGCGATTTGGTGAGCGACCATCTCGGTTGTGGTTCGTGTTTTTTGGGCCGCTTCGCGCCACACGCACGGCTTCGCAACCACTATAACGGGGGAGTTCCTCGTCCAAGCGACGAACCCATCACAGTGCTCGGAGTCAGAATCGATGAACACATTGATGGCGGTGATCCAGCTGATCCTGGTGCCGGTGCAGGTGCCATCGGATGGCGGCTGTCTCGAGACTCCCGCGGCCAACGTGCTGACTGAGGAGACCTTCTCGTACCTGACGAACTTGTCGATGCTCGAGCACCCGACGACCGAGCAGCCCTGGGTCGACCTCTACGTGTCGAGCGAAGAGACGGGCCACTATCCGCTCGGCGACAACGCCAACAGCGGCCTGGATCCGTCCGAGCCGCTGCGCAACTTTGAGGGAATACAGTCGAAACTCGACGCGATGACGAACCGCTGCGGAATTCGAATCAATCTCGATTGGTCGGATCCGTTCAGCGGTTCGGATGTCCGCACGATCACCTTCGAACCCACCTGCACGGATCCGCAGAACCTGGGCATCTGGCTGCGCAGTTCGCTTCCGGGTACACGCGTGCAGGTGGATTGCACCAATTGGAGCGGTAGTTCTGCGCTATTCGCGTTCCGGGACAACGCGGGCATCGATGGAGGCTGGAGCGCTGTCGAGAACGTCAACGTGGCCTGGTGTGACGAAGATCTCTTCAGCGCGCTCAGCGGGACCCGGTCGCACGGGCTGGTGTTCAACTCCGGGGGCACGGTCGAAGGCGCGCACCAGATCCTGACTGCGCACTCGGCCGGCGGGGGTACCGGCAACGAAATCGTCGCGATCAACAGCTACGGAGTGGCATTGGGAGGGATCCCGATACAACCGGGATCGTTCGGGAAGATCACCGCAATCGGACGCGAGAGCTTCTCCTCGACGGGCACTTCGCTGTTCGCGAACCACGGCACGATCAACGTCGTCGGACACTACTTCGATGACGGGCCCGGCGTGATCGGGGATTCGGATCGGCGCCTGCTCAGCCATCGTCTGAATTCGAGTACCAGCGGCGAGCAATTCGACTTGATGCTGGTCAACGTCGGCGCGCGTACCGATTCCAACAGCAGCAATCCGGCTCTGCGCGCCCAGAACTCGGGTTGCCTGGGCAGTGGTGCATTCATGAATGCGAAACTGTTCAAGGTCACGACATCGGGCTGGCACCAGGGGTATGGCGGCTTCTGGTTGAACAACTGCGAACAGAATGCGGCGCAGATCGAAGCGAGCTGCATGGATATCGCGGACAACGACAAGATGTTCGTGCTGTTTCCCGGGATGACCCCGGCAAATCTCGATATCGACATCAGCAATTCGATCTGGGACGACGAGCCGGGTGCGGGATTGTCGTGGAAGTACGACGATGTGGACTATTCGACGCGCGCAGAGTTCGTGGCTGCGAGTGGGAACCTCTTTACCAATGTGATGGAGGATTCCTCGAGCCAGGAGTCGGCCGGACCCGGCGTCGACGGAAACAGCTTCTCTGATGCGCTCGCCCCGTCGGTGGTG
>JAJDAM010000402.1 GCA_029261905.1 Deltaproteobacteria bacterium | reverse complement strand
TCGCGCTGGCGCGGCGCGGTCCGACGCCCGATACCCCTTCGAGCCTTCCGTCATGCGCTGCGACTTCCAACGCCTCGAGTGTCTCGATCCCGAGTTCTTCGTGTAGCCGGTGGGCGAGCACTTCGCCCACCCCTGGCACGGTCGTGAACAGGTCCTCCGGAGAAACCTGTCCCTCCAGCCGATCGAGCAGCGGCGTCCTGCCGTTGTGGACGTACTCGTCCAGCATTGCCGAGATGCTCGCGCCGACACCGGGCAGCTTCTCGATCTCGGCCCGCCCTCCGTCTCGCAGCATCCCGGCGACTGAACAATCGAGGGCGCGAATCGTGTGTGCGGCGTTTCGGTACGCGCGAACCCGATAGATGTTGTCATCCTGGGTGACGAGCAGATCCGCCGTTCGACTCAAAAGGTCAGCAATCTCGCTGTTGTCGGGCCTTTCGGGACGTGAATCGGCTGGAGTGGTCATCGCATTCCTCCCGCTGTTCGCGCGACTCACCTTGAATACGGCGCAATCTGCGTGCCAACTATTGGTTCCGAGTTTCTTTCTCAGGATCCGGCGGGTTTGTCAGGTCGGGCCGAGCGAGTCCGCGGCAGCTCTCGGCTTGTGGGTCGCAATCCGAAGGGCTCGGCGGCTGCCGGGACTTCGGCGGATGGCGTCGAGAGGACTACCGAGCCATGCTGGTGATTCATGAAGACAGCGAGAAGCTACCGGGCGATCGCAATGGCTTGCTTCCACGCAGTAGGGAGAGGACTGGAAAAAGTCAGGAGCGGGGACTGGCGGGTCCGGGGATCGCGGCGCGAACAAGAGCTCGTGTCAGGTGTTCTGAAACTCGCAGAAGGCCTTGCGGAAGGCGGGGAGTTCTCCGATCGGATGACTCTTCTGTGTCGCGCCACTTCGCAGTTGCTTCATTGCGACCGATGCAGCGTGTTCCTTCTCGAGGGGAAGTACTACCGAGCGAAATTCAACCACGGGAACCCTCCAGACATCGCGGCGGTATTCCACAAGCACAGGGTTGGTCTGCGGGACCCGTTCATCTTGAAGGCGATGACAAGCCGAAATTTTGTCGTCGTCAACGACGCACAGCGCGACTCGTTGATGAACCAAAAAACCGCGCGCCGAGCTCGGATTCGAGCGATTGCCATAGCACCTCTGTTTCGCAAGGCCGAGCCTCTCGGGTTCATCACGGCCGAGTACAACGAGAATCGTGGCTCGTTCTCAGCTCTGAATTCGACCTTGCTATTGGGAATCGCGAAGATCGGAGAGCTGATCGTCCAGGGGCAGGAAGCGATTGAGAAATCGTCGAAACTGGAGCACGAGATTCGAACTGCCGAGCGTCTCGAAGCCCTGACCAGGATGGCAGGGGGCTTGGCTCACGATTTCAACAACTGTCTCACGGTCATTCTCGGAACGGTCGAGCTTCTCCGTATGGAGCCGGAAGGCTTGAACCGAGATAGCGCCATTGAGGACATTCAGCTCTCGGCGGAGAGAGCCGCGAATCTCACTCGGCGGCTGCTCCATTTTTCACGTGGTTCAATGGAGGAAGTGGGAGTCGTGAACGCTTCCGCTGCCATTAGAGCCCTGGAGGGGACCCTACGGCGCTCGGTACCGATGGACATCGAGCTTGCGTTTCACATCGGTCGGCGAGATTCCTTCGCTACCTGCAGCCCTGGGGAGTTTGAGCAAATCGTTATCAATCTCGTGCTCAATGCAGCAAATGCCTCCCAGTCGGGCGCGAGGGTTGGCGTCCGGCTAGTGGAAGGAGAAATGAGGACTCGGGGTCGGGATGACTCGCAGCGGCGAAAACCGCGGGCGTGCATTGTTCTTTCCGTGAGTGATACGGGACGAGGAATCCCCCCCGCGGACATCGGTCGGCTCTTCGAGCCCTTCTTCACCACAAGCGCGACTGGCGAGGGAACGGGGCTTGGCCTCTCCACCGTTTACGGCATCGTGACGAAAGCCGGTGGGGAAATTCAGGTGGACAGCGAGGTCGGAATCGGCTCGGAGTTCCGAGTCTACCTGCCGTCTGCCGAGCGAGACCAAGGTCCGCAACGTGTTGAGCGGAGGGCTCGAAATGACACCGCAATCGTGTCGCCGACGATTCTCGTAGTCGACGACGACGAACCCGTGAGGCGTATGGCAGCGGAAGCGATTCGGGGCTGGGGCACCGCCCAAGTCATTGAGGCAGCGAGCGCTGGCCAGGCACGGGAGCGTGCAGCCGCGCACGAGGGTGTAATTCACCTGCTGGTCACCGATGTGGTCATGCCGGAAGAGGGGGGCCGAGACCTCGCCCGCGACCTCGTCAAGGCACGGCCAGGACTCAAAGTGCTGTTCACCTCCGGCTATAGCCCCGAGATGACTGAGGAGCGCGGAGTGGCGCAGACCGTCGAGCATTTCCTGGCGAAGCCATTCACTCGGGTGGGGCTAATCGAGAAGGTGTCCGAGGTCTTGGGTGGCACTGGGGCGAATTCGGGAGCCTGATAGCGACCCTCGGGAGAACTCGGAGTACTCAGCCCCTCAGTCCGTTCCAGGACCGTGCGGCGAAAGCGCCGGGTCGAGCCAGGCGAGCAGTTCTGTGTTGATCTCGCGCGGGTAGGTGTGCGACAAATCCTCGATCTCTCGGAATTCGAGTTCGGCGCCGGCTTCGCGCAGATGGTCGGCGGCCGCGCGGGCGAGGTCGATTGGGAACATCCAGTCGAGGGCGCCGTGCACGAGGAATATGCGCCGCCCCTTCGCGCGTGCGAGGTTGCCGTTTCCGAAGTTGGCCGGATGCAGCACGCCAGAGATCGGCGCCAACGCGGTAAACGGCGAGTCTTCTCGTAGTCCGCCTAGCAGCGTATACGTCGCGCCATCGGACAGTCCTGTCAGTAGCATCCGTTCGCGGTCGATCGGCCAGCGTTCTGCGACGAAGTCGACCATCGCGTGGAGTGGCTTGGCGTCGACGTCCGGTCCCATCAAGGACCAGGTGGAGCCCTGCGACGTGGGGGCCAGCAGCATGCAGCGACGGCTCTTGGCTTCGCGGAGCCAGGTCCAGAGGAAGTCGGCGCCGTGGCCCGAACCGCCGTGAAGCGCCACCACCAGTGGGCGCGGTTCGTCGCCGGCGCAGGACTCGGGCACATAGAGATGGAAGCCGCCCCGTTGCTCCGGGTCGTTGTGGGCTCGGTGGATCCCGACGCGCGCGTCCGCATCGGTGAGGGGATCGAGTTCGTCGAGCCGATCGTTGCAATCGGCTTCGAGAAAGAAGCGCTGGATGGGCGGGGCCGCTCGACGCAGGGGATACAGCGCCGCCAACGCACGGGTGTGTGTGCGCATCGCACCCATCACGCGTGCGATGCCATCGGCGTCCGATCCCGGATCGCAAAACAGCGCGTAGGATTCCTCTAGCCGGTCCGCACACTCGCCGAGCTGCTCGGCGAATCCTTCGAGTCCATCGGGAACGCTCGCGGTGCGGCCGGTTTCGTTGAAAGCCGCATGGGCTTCTCGCAGCTCCTCACGATACGGGGCGAGCAGCGTTCGGAGTTCGGGAATCGCCGGTGGGTGCAGGCGACGTTGCATCTGCTCGAAGGCCGCAAGCGCGCGCAGCAGCGCGGGGCCGAGTTGCTCGAGCTGTTCGATCAAGGGCGCGCGCATTCGAACACCGCGTCTGCGTCAGCTGGATCGAGCGCCCGGGTGG
Organism: Deltaproteobacteria bacterium; assembly: GCA_029261905.1. GTDB lineage: Bacteria > Myxococcota_A > UBA9160 > UBA9160 > SMWR01 > JAJDAM01. The sequence continues at coordinate 900 of JAJDAM010000402.1, read as the reverse complement.
CGCGAACAGCGAGTCGCGAGGATTTCAATCGTTCACCGTGAGGAATCATTCGCTGACTAACTGAGGATGCCCTTGGCGGCGAGGTCGGCGATCTCAGCCGATGTGTAGCCCAGCAACGTCTCCAGCACCTCGCGGTTGTCGCATCCAAGATGCAGTGCGCGCTCCGGCTTTCGCGCCGGAGTCTCGGACAGTTGGAGTCGTGTGCTCTCGACCCAGGTAGTGGGAAAGATCTCGTGAGCGACCTCCAGAAAATGCTCGCGATGCTGGAGCTGCGGGTCCTCGAACAATCCCGGCGTGTCGAGCGCGCGGTGAGCGGGGATCCCGAGTGCTTGGAGTTTCGACTCGATGCTCGAAGCCGGTTCGTGGCGGGCCCAAGCTGCGATTGCGTTTTCGGTGTCTTCGCGTGCTGCGGGTTCGGACCGCTCGGCCTTGTGGCCGACCCATTCGGGTCGCTCGATCACATCACAGAGCCCATCCCAATCGCGATCGTTTCGGATTGCGATCCCGACCCACTGGTCGTCTCCCGCGGCTGGATAGATTCCGTGTGGAAACAGGTCGCGATCGTGATTGCCGACCGCGACCGGGACGCGACCGTTGATCGTGTAGTCGAGGTAGTCCGGTGTCAGAAAATGCAGTGCCGCTTCGCTCTGTGACTCATCGATGTATTGGCCTTCTCCCGTCCGGTCGCGGTATTCCAGTGCCGCCAGGATGGCCAGCGCGTTGTAACGCACGTTGATGAAATCGGTGTAGGCGCCGAAAGGGCCCGATGGTGGACGGTCGGGCCAGCTGGCGAGCTGCTGAAAGCCTGTGACACTCGCGGCGAGGTTTCCAAAGCCCGTCAGGTTTCGCCAGGGACCGGTCTGTCCCATCAGGCAGCTCGAGATCATGATCAGGTCGGGC
>JAJDAM010000401.1 GCA_029261905.1 Deltaproteobacteria bacterium | reverse complement strand
CCGCGGGATCGATCACGTCGTCGGGCGGCAGAGTCAACGGAAGCTCCATCAGGCCACCCACGGTGCGATAGGGAAAGACCGTGCAGCAACCGCTGTTCGAACCGATACTGAACAGACCACTGGCGTTCGGGACCGATGAGTCGTAGCGAAAATGGCTCGAGAGCTGTTCGAACAGTTGCGGGTTGCGGCTGTACCAGGGGGTGCGAATGCCGGTCACGCGGCGCGGCGAGAACCGGTCAGCGATTCGCTCGAGCCTGCGTTGCTGTTGCCGAGCGCTCTGATACCCGAGTTTGGTGTCGTGGTTCCAGCCATGGGAGCCGAGTTCGTGTCCCGCACGCTCCAGTTGCTGCAGCGCCGCTTCGTGGCTGCGTCGGTGGTAGAAGGCCGCGGGAATGAACCACCCTCCGCGAAACCCGAGTGAGGATTCCGCGTCGAGGATCTGGCGGAAGACGCCGCGGTTTCGTCGCTGAAAGATCCAACCGGTATCCACGTCGTGAGTGATCGTGACGGCAGCGCGGCGACGCTCGGGCCACAAATCGAGGATCTCGGCCGGTTGCCCCCAGCACAGTGCCGCACACAAACGTCGCAACACGTCGACGAAGTCATCGAGCGGGGGCGTTGGAAACCCTCTCTTCGATTGCTCCGAGCGATCGCGTCCCGCGGCCGTCCCGCGTTGGATCACTCCCTTCAGGTACCCGGGCGCGCGTGCGTAGTTGATGAGTGGAATTCGCGAAGTGATGGGTCGCGTCCAGTGGGCGACATATTCCTCGTTCAAGACGGCTTGGATCCAGGCTCGTGGGTCGAGTCTCCAGCGAACGACATCGCGCTCCGCAGTAGCCAGAGGACGCCAATCTCCGTGTTCGTCGCGATAGGAGAGGACCGCGGATGCGTCGCCCGTATCCGGAAGCTCTGCCGCTGCGAGTCCGTGAAGGGGTACCAGGCGGTCGAACGGCGTCAGGAAATCGGGATAAGACGGCCCCGATCGGACCTGCGCAAACACGAAGTCCGAGGCAGTTCCCGCTGAAACGGCAAACGGAGTGGCTCGGGATTGCGCGGGTTTGAAGTAGGGTCCTCGGAGGTTCGCGTCGCATTGTCCCCAATCGAAATCGAAGGCGCCTCGCCCGGCGTTCACCCGGCGGAGACCGCCGCATCGGAGAGGTCGAGGGACTTGATCGATCGTGCGGGGACACCTGCGACGAGCGTCCGGGGCGCGACATCGCTCGTAACGACGGCACCCGCAGCGACGAGGGCTTCGCGACCGATCGTCACGCCCGGCAGAAGCACTGCGCCGGTACAGATCCAGGCTCCGTCCTGAATCTCGACCGGAGCGGACCGGCCGGGGTACAGCTGTCGCAAGCGCGTGTTCGCATCCGTCGCCATGTGGGTCGCGATGATGCAGCGATGCGAGATGGTCACACCGTCGCCGATCCGAATCAGCTCCGTGAAATTCGTGTCGAACTCGACGTGAAAGCCGATGTACACGTCCCGGCCGATCGTCATCCCCATCAACCGGTAGATCGTCAGTCGCATCGAAACGAATGGACACCAGTTCGCGAGACGCGAAAGCACCATTCTTCGCATGAACAGCGTCAGTGCGCGCCGGAACGTCATTTGGCCCGATCCAGCATCGCCTTCAAACGTCCCCCACTGTCGCCCGCCGGCACCCGTACCTCCGCTTTCACGGCGCGACACCCGGCCATGCAGGACCGCACGCTAGCCCGGGTCACGGCCGCGGGAAGAGTGGCCCGGATTTCGACTGGGTGCAAAGACGCCGAAGCCTCTACATTGGGTTGACGATTCGGTTGAAGCTCGAGCGGCGGATAAATGGGTTGGAGTAGGCTGGCTCGGGAGTTGTCGATGATGGGGCGAGTCCGAACACGCAGAATTCTGATCCGGGTGGCCGTCGTTTTCGGCGTCGGGATCGCTGGCCTCGGCAATCCGATTGCGCCCACCGCTGCGGCACCCGACTCGGCGCGGTTGATCGTGTGCCTGGGGGATTCCCTGACGGAGGGCTACCAGGTGCTCCCCGAACAGGCCTACCCCGCATTGCTCGAAGCCCGCCTGCACGAACTCGGCCACGACGTACGCGTCGTCAACGCCGGAATCAGCGGCTCGACGTCGGCGAGCGGGGTTTCGCGTCTCGGCTGGCAGCTACGCGCAGACCCCGACATCGTGATTCTGAGCCTCGGAGGCAATGACGGGTTGCGCGGGCTCGCGCTGACACAGACGCGCGAAAATCTGTCGCGCGCGATCACGCTGGCCCAGTCGAAGGGTGCCGTCGTGATTCTGGCCGGGATGAAGATCCCGCCCAACTATGGCCTCGATTACACGCGCGAGTTCGAGCAGATCTTCCCCGCGGTCGCCGCAGAGCACGAGGTGCCGTTGATTCCGTTCCTGCTCGAAGGGGTCGCCGCCAGGCCAGACCTGAATATCGGAGACGGTATTCACCCCAATCCAGCAGGATACGTACGGGTCGTCGACAACGTGCTTCCCGTCGTGCTGACGGTGCTGGGTGAGATTGGCTCCTCCGCGCAGCCGGATCGGTCGAGCCCTTGAGCGAAGAAGTGAACAGCACCGATCCGGTTCTTCATGTCGACCACGTCTACAAGAGCTTCGAGACGCATGCCGGTAGCCTCGAAGTGTTGTCCGGTGTCGATCTGGTGGCACGACGCGGCGATACCGTCGCGATTCTGGGCGAATCGGGAAGCGGCAAATCCACGCTGCTTTCGCTGCTGGCCGGGCTCGACGCGCCGACCCGCGGCCGGGTACTCGTCGAAGGGTACGATCTCGAACGGCTCGACGAGGCCGAACTCGCGAGCTTTCGCGCCGGCCGGCTCAGTATCGTCTTCCAACAGTTCCACTTGATGGGTGGCCTCACGGCCATCGAAAACGTGAGTCTTCCGCTGGAGCTGCAGGGTGTCCCGGAGGCCGAGGCGCGGGCCGCAGAAGCGCTCGACCAGGTCGGCTTGCGGGATCGATCCACGCATTTGCCGTCACGACTCAGCGGTGGCGAGTGCCAGCGCGTGGCGATCGCACGGGCGCTCGTCGTCGAGCCGGCGTTGCTGCTCGCTGATGAGCCGAGTGGCTCGCTCGACGCGCGCACGGGCGGGGCGGTCACCGAACTGCTGTTCGACCTGGTCGACACCCGAGCTACGACGTTGATCCTGGTGACGCATAGCGAAAGCCTCGCAGCCCGTTGCAATCACGAATACGTGCTGGTGGGCGGCCGATTGGCCCAACAGCGTTGACGGGATCGAATTCGTCGGTCCGGTTGTCGCTCAAGCTCGCGATCCGCGAACTTCGGAACGATCCACGGTTCGCGCTGTTCTTCGCGATGAACCTTGCGCTCGGGCTGTCGGGCTTCGTCGTACTCGACGCGCTGGAGTCATCGGTGGGCGCCGAGCTGCAGGCTCGCTCCAAGACGTTCTTGGGCGCGGACATCGCCGTTTCGTCGAGCCGGCCATTGACCGAGAGCGAACGCAGCGGGTTCGACGCTGCTGCAGATGCACGGGCGACGTCGGACTGGGTCGAGTTGTTTTCGATGGCGTCGGCCGCCCGGTCCGCGAGAGCTGCAAACGAGGCGCCACGCCAAACCGGAAGCGCACCTCGTGCGCGCCTGGTCGAGATCCGCGCGATCGACTCGTCGTTTCCTCTCTACGGAGAGATCGTCCTCGACGGCGTCGGTCCGGTCGGGTCCGCCGAGCGATCGAAGCTCGCCAGCGGGGGCGCGTGGGTCGATCGGCTGTTGCTCGCTCAGCTCGGAGTCGAAGTCGGCGACTTCTTGAAGATCGGCACGGCGTCGTTCGAAATCCAACACCAGGTCGGACGCGACACCGGGCGAATGGGTGGTGACTTCGGCATCGCGCCGCGAATCTATATCGCGTTGGATCGGCTCGAGGCCACGGGGCTGATCGCGACCGGAGGGCTGGCCAGCCACCGCCACCTCATTCGTGTGGCCGACGACCGGGATTCCGAGTCCATTGCGGTTCGGATGAGCGAACTCGTTTCCGACCCGACGGTCCGCGTCCGCTCCCATCGCGCCGCGACCCGGGACCTCGCGCGTGGCTTCGCAGCGGTCAACGACTACCTCGGCCTGATCTCGCTGATCGCGGTGTTTCTGGCGGCCCTCGGC
>JAJDAM010000400.1 GCA_029261905.1 Deltaproteobacteria bacterium | reverse complement strand
TCGAGGCTCTCGGCGACTTCCTCAGCGGTGCTCGGTCGGAGCTGCATCAGCCCGATCGCGCCGACATGGGACACTGCAAACGCATTTCCACTGCTCTCGACCTGAATCAACGCCAAGACCAGTTTCACCGGGATGTCCGCGCGCCGCGATTCGGTCACGATTGCCGCGCCGAGCCGAGCGACCTCGTCCGAGAGCAGTCCGGTGTGGAGTTGGCCCAATACGCGCGCAACTTCCAACGCGTCGGCCGACAACGGGGCAACCGGAGCCACTTCGCTGCTGGCTGCGGGCTGCGTGGACGAAGTGAAGCTGGAGGAGAGCGTGGACAGCGCGACGATCAGAAATACGGTCATCCGTGACTCCTTTCGGCAGCCGTTCGACCCGTCGCGGATATCCGAACAATATTCGGGATGGGCACTGGCTTTGCGTCCCCGGCTCTCACCGGGTTTGCTCTTCTCGAGGAGTGGGAACCCTTTCCCCCCACACCTAATCACCGTTTCGAGGCGATATCACTACATCGGATGAGTCGAACGGCGACTTTACCGCACGAACAGCAGCTGGCAGATCTCGCCCCAAACCCCCGAGAATCGGCGTCAATTCCGACCTGCAACTCCGCCGTTCGATACGCAATTCAGATGCGCTGGCCGCAGCGTCGCGCCGGCCTGGACATCGGCCTCCGCAACCACAATCGACTGCTGGGCGTCGCCGCATTCGATCCGGTACGCCGGCGCCACGCGAATCACGCCGACTCGACCGCCCCCGGCCGTCTCATTCGCATACGGGACGCGCAGCGTGTACCGGCCATCGTCACCCACGGTCGCACTCGACCGATACTCGAACTCGCGCTTTCGATTCGTCCGCAACCCGACCACCGCACGGACCTGCTCTCCGGGTGTGGCGTGACCGGCGATTTGCGCTCCTGCAACGATCTCGAACAGCTTGAACAGCGATTCCCGTTCGCGACTCCGATCGCCGGGTGGGGATGACTCGTAGAGAAGCCTGTGTCGCTGCAACGCTCTGCGCGCTGCGGACGGCTTTATTCTGCGGTCCGATGCCGGGCCGAGTCGCTCCGAGCCGTCTCGGATGAACAGCGCTCTCAACATGCTGTTGGCGCCGGCCTCGATGCCGAGAAAGGTGTCACTCCGCTGCGCGATGACATAACGAACACCGAGTCTCTCGGCGATCGAGACGGCCTCGGGCTCGGCCGTGGTGTAGTAGCGCGCAGCGAGTTCGAAGTTCTCGGGCCCTAGATCGTCACCGAAGCCGTCCGTCACGGTGGGGCGGCGCGCAACATATTCGACGACATGGCCGATCGGCCACGGGCACATGACGCCGTATTCGGGCACCGCTTCAGAATCCAGCCATCCTGACGTGGGCGGTGTCTCGCGATGCAGGTACGCCGAGGTCGCGATCGCGACATTCTGGGCCAGCTGCAGATGCGAACCCGCGATCGCATCGGTACCGCGAAGATTCGGCAGGTATCCGCGATAGCTGGAAATGCTGGGAAGCAAGAGCAGCGCAGCGACCGACCCGACCACCACCGATGCCATTCGCGTGCGTCCACCCGATCGCGCCACCCAGGCCCGATGGGCTTCGACGAGCGTCCACGCCATCAGCAGCGCCAGGCCGACCGAGGCCGTATTGAAAAAGCGCTTCTGCCACAACGTCGCGGCCAACAGCACCGCGGTCCAACCGACCACCAACAGTTTTCCGCGCTGCCGCTCGTGCCGCCAGGCGCGATTCGCCGCCCAGACCAATGCGAGCGGAGACAGGAAGAAGAAATACGACAGGCGCGTCGCTGCGACTCGAGTGCTGAACGCGCCATCGAGGATCAACAGCGGACGCGATTCGCTGACGAGCGCCTGAAAGCGCTCCACTTTGCCGAACCACTGCCACGCGTCGAGTGCGCCGTCCCACAAGCCCGGAATCGCGAGGAGGCTGCACAATGACAACCCGACACCCATCGCGGTTCCAGTGAAGATCCGCGCGCCAGCCGAAGCCCCCATCCGCGGGTTGCGCCACAACGCGCTGCATCCGAATCCCAGCAGGGCAAGTACCGCGAACAGCCACGGCTGGAACAACGACAGCACAACCGGACTGAACGCGCCCCACTGCGGCCAATGATTCGCCAGGCCGGACGGCAACATCAGCAGCAGCGCAATCCACTGCACGTTCGAGAAACGTCGTGCCGCACTCGAGGGGTCACGGTCGGCCCCGACCGCCAACGCGATCAGCAACGCGATTTCAATGATGGCGACATGCAGGAGTGTTCCGGGCCACACCCACAATGACGCGCCGAGCGCGAGCCCCAGTGGCCATGCGGGAGCCCTCTCGGGCTGCGAATCCAGATACGAGATCGCTCGGCCCAACAACACCGTAGTGACGAGCGCGATGGCAACGTGGTGGTCGACGAAGCCGATCTGCGAATACCAGAAGTGAGCCGAACTGATGCACAGCAGCGCACCGGCGGCGAGCCCGATCGACTCACCGAACGTGCGGGCCGCCAGCCGAACCAGCAGGACGACGGTCGTCGCTCCCAGCACCGGCGGAACCCAGACCGCGATCCTCTCCATCTCGATCGACGCCGGCTCGGCGCCGAACACGATCGCCAACAACGCCACCAACCAATCGAATACCGGCGTCCAGATCGCAATCGCGCCGCTCGGAAAATTCAAATATCGATCGAAGCCGAGTGCGGCGGGGAAGTTCTCGATCGAGTAGGCGATGCGCCGCAGGTGATAGAAGCTGTCACCGCCGAACGGCTGGACGCGGTCGCCCAGCAGCACGGTCGGAGCCGGAAGCGCGCGCACGGCGATCGCGGCCAGAAACAAGCCCGCCGTCGCGCCGATGCGCGCTCCCTGCCCTGTCCGATCCGCGCCGTTTCTCATTCCGTTCCGACTGCACGATAGCGGCTGTAGCTCCAACACATCTGACCTGGGCGCTTCCAACCGCATTTCCTGCGGTACGTTTCCTGCCTTAGAGGGTCAAGCGATGTGTCGGTGGTGCCGCTGGTTGGAGTGCTGGTGGGTCGAAGGATGGAGTGCCATGATCTCTACCTTCGCACGGATGCAGTACGACGGCGGTTTTTCGGGGGCGCGCAATGCTTGGGTGGATGGTTTCCAGCGTCATGCTGACAGCAGACCCCACGATCGTGTTGCATGGGCCGCTGTTGGCCTACGTCGATCCCGGTGCGGGGAGCTTCCTGCTCCAGGCGCTGCTGGCCGCCATGGCAGGGATCATCGTCACCGTGAATCTCTACTGGCAGAAGATCAAGACGCTGTTCGGAATGGGGTCCAAACCGGACGATTCCGAGACGCCGCCGGCGGGCCCCGAATCGCGCGATGAATGAAAGCCCCCTGGGCGCATCCTTTCGCGATCCCAGCGGATTCCTTTTCGAGCGCGACGGTGTGTTGTACCGGAGAGTCCAGCGCAGTTACGCGGCCCACTATGACTGCCTGATGCAATCGGGGCTCTACACCCAACTCGTCGATGCCGGGCAACTGATTCCGCACGAGACGATTGATTCAGCCATTGATCCAGGACCTGCCTCAAACCCTGCCCCAGACCTTGCCCCGGAATTCGATCCTTCGACCGATTCGGACGGCTACCTCACGCTGAAACCGGAACGGGTCGATTTCGTGTCGTATCCGTACGAATGGTCGTTCAGCCAACTTCGAGCCGCGGCGCTGCTCACATTGCGGGTCCAACAGACGGCGTTGCAGTTCGGGATGACACTCAAAGACGCAAGCGCCTACAACGTCCAATTTCACCACGGCGCTCCGGTGTTCATCGATACGCTGTCGTTCGAGATCTACGAACCGGACAGCCCCTGGATCGGATACCGCCAGTTCTGCCAGCATTTCCTGGCTCCATTGGCGCTGATGTCCTACTGCGACATTCGACTGGCGAAACTGCTTCGCGTAAACCTCGATGGTGTCCCGCTGGACCTCGCGCGCAAGCTGTTGCCGCGGCGCGCATGGCTCAACATCCATCTATTCATGCACATCCGAATGCACGCGGGCTACCAGAGCCGCTACCAGACGGTGACCGAGAAGGTGAAGGTCCGACCGGTTCCGAAGAAGTCGCTCGAGAACCTGCTGACGGCTCTCGCATCGGGAGTCGAAAAACTCCAATGGGACGCCTCGGGAACCGAGTGGGCCGACTACACCGATGGCGACAGTTATTCGGAAGGCGCCGAAGCACACAAGCGCCAGATCGTCGGCGACTATCTCGATCGCGCCCAACCCAAAAGCGTCTGGGACCTGGGTGCGAATACCGGGGAGTACAGTCGCCTCGCAACGCAGCGAGGCATCCGGACACTCGCATTCGATGTCGATCCGGCATGCGTCGACCGCAACTACCGCGCCATGCGTCGTGAACGCGACACCAACCTGTTGCCGCTGTTGCTCGACCTGGCCAATCCGAGTCCGGGGCTCGGTTGGGCGCACGAGGAACGCGCCTCGCTAGTCGACCGAGGGCCGGCAGACCTCGTGATGGCACTCGCGCTGATTCACCACCTCGCCATTTCGAACAACGTCCCGCTCGAGCGCATCGCGGACTGGTTCGCACGGCTCGCCAATCGATTGATCATCGAGTTCGTGCCGAAGAGCGATCCGAAGGTCCAGGTCCTGCTGGCGAACCGAGCGGATGGTTTCGACAACTACACGACAAAGGCTTTCGAATCGGCGTTTGCGAGCCGATTCGAAACCGAGGCCTCCTCACCCATTCCGGGTTCGGACCGGCAGCTCTACTTGATGCGCCGGCTCTCCTGATCGCTGCAGCGATCTACTTCGACTGCTTGAACAGCGGCAGGTTCGCTTCGGTCGCGACGTAGATGACGTTCGGATTCTCATTCAACGTCTTGATCCACAGATACTGCAGGTACGAATCGGACAGCGTCGAACGAACGATCTGTTGCGCCTCGGCGGCACCTTTTGCGCGCGCGACTTCGATCTCGGCATCCTTCACGGCCTGCTCGAGTTCGAACTGCTTCTGCTGAACCTTCTGCTCTGCGGTCAGCTTGGCCTCGATGCTCTCCTTGAAGCGCGTCGGAAGCTTGATATCGCGCAACAGCACATCGACGATGGTGATGCCTTCGTCCGCCATGCTGCTCATCAAGAAAGCCTTGATCTTGGCGGCAATCTCCTTGCGCCCCGCCTCGGTGTAGACCGTTTTGACCGGGTAGCCACTGACCGTATCGCGCAGCGCGCTTCGGAAGTACGGCCGGATCAGCCGCTCGACATAGTTGATGCCGATCGTCTTGCGGATCTG
>JAJDAM010000399.1 GCA_029261905.1 Deltaproteobacteria bacterium | reverse complement strand
GGTTGCCTTGAGCGGACGCGGATCCCAAGCAGGAATCGCCTGTCCCTTCACGGTCGGGACGCGCTTGTTTCCGGTGTGCCTGCCGATCGCATCGGCGCCGTTTCCGATCGCCTTGCCCAGCTCGGTGCCGTCGGCGATCTCCTGCAGCAGGTTCTTGGCGCCTTCGGCGTCACCCCACTCGAGTCCGCCCGATTCCATCAGGATGGCGATCGCAGCGCCCGTCTCGACGGTGTCGAGACCGACGTCGTCACACAAGCGATCGAGGTCCGCGACGTCTTCCCAACTCTGGATCGCACAATTGGCACCCAACATCGTCAGCGTCTCGAACTCGAGGGCAGACGTCTTGTAGTTGCCGTCTTTGTCGTGGACGATATTGGAACACTGCACGATGCAGCCAGTCATGCAGTTGTGCATGCCGCCACCGTAGGTCTCGAAACTCTCGACGATGCGAGCACCGTCGAGGGTCTGTGCGTCGGGCGATTGGCCCTCGATGCGATTCTTGTACGGAAAGGTGTTCAGCATGTTCGCAATGCCGACGAAGGAGCTCGTGCCGGTCTTGAACATCTGAGGGCCTTCGAGATAGCCCTTCGTCAGCTCTTTGTTGAACTTGGCGAAGTCCTTTCGGCCGGCGGGCTGTCGCAGCTTCGCCTTGCCGGCGTCGATCGCTACATACTTCAACCCCTTGCTACCCATCACCGCGCCAAGGCCACCACGAGCCGCATGGCGAGCGGGGCGACGGGCCTGATCTGCATCCGTGCAGGCAACAGATGAGCCCGTCAGCAATTGTTCGCCGGCCGGGCCGATCGAGATGAACGATGCAGAGTCGCTATAGCTCTTCGCGAGATGGTCGATCAGCGCGTAGTTCCACATCCCCTTGGTGTCGGGAACTTCCTTGACCGTGATGTCGTCGCCGGTCACGTCGACCGCGTAGCGCTTTTCCGGGTCGGCGGCCTTGCCCTTCACGATGACGGCACGAAAGCCGAGCCGCATCAAATCCTGACCCGGGTTTCCACCAGCGTTGGCTTCCTTGATGCCGCCGGTGAGGGGGCTCTTGCCGCCGATCGAGATTCGGCCCGAAGTGGGCGCTGCCGATCCGGACATCACACCAGGAGCCATCACGAGCACATTGTCGGGTCCGAGCGGATCGCAGGTGGGATCGCACTCAGAAAGAAGAATCTTCGCTGACAACGCACGGCCACCGAGAAGCTTCCACTCTTCGGGAAACGGATCGGTCGTTGCTGTCAGGTTCGTCATGTCGACTCGGATCAGGCGATCGCCGGTCGGTCCGCTCATTTCGATAGTGCCTCCTAGCTGCGCTATGGCCGCCATGCGGCGTTCGATTCCGCATCGCCGGCCCGAATCTCGGGTCCTCGGCCTGGTGTGACCGCTGATCTTACCAAGCTGGCGCCGGCCTCGTAACTACCTGAAAGGATTCCGCACACAGTCCCTCCGAAACCCAACTCCCGCCCGGACACCCGGACCAAATCTCGCTCCGAAAAACGGGTGCCCGAAAAACGGGTGCCGAAAAACGGGTGCCAGGCAACCGAAACGGACGGCCAGATATGGGTGCCGACGGCCAGATATGGGTGCCAGGCAACCGTTTGAGGGAACGCTGGCGCCGTGGAATTTCTCGGAACTGTGAACTCGGGTACCCGACATTCAGGTTTTCGGGTCGGCCAAGGTTCGGGGGCGGACGGACGGTGCTTGGCGCTGGAGCGAGGTTGGCGACGAACCTCAGGGACTGGCTTTCCGCAGCTCCGTGTTTGACGGGTGGAGGATCAACCGCCGGCGATCGCCGCGAGAATCAGCACCTCGTCGTCGCCGGAGACCGGCATATCGAGGGCTGTTCGCTCGATCTGTTCGCCGTTGACAAACAGTTTGACGAATCGGAGCACGGCGCCATCGGCGTCGAAGACCAGTTCGCCGAGTCCCTCGTAGCGATCCACGACCTCGCGCAGGCAATCGCCAACCGTGGTTCCATCGACCTGGATGACGGCCTCTCCGCGAGTGGGTCCGCGGTACGGTGCGGGGATATCGACGCGGGGCATCTGGACTCCAACTGCTGGGCTCGCCATGGCTCGCCGGAATGATCGCAAGAAACGGGCGGGCGCAGAGTGTAGCGACCTCCACTCCGGGTGCCGCGCTGGCGATTCGGCGGCGCCCTGGCGCCCGCCCGCGGGGACCACAGGCGGGATTTGATCTCGCTACACTTCGCGGCACTCGTCCGAGCACACGATCAAAGCGATCTCCTTCAGCCCAATCATTCCTGCCGTACGAGCGAGATCGATCAATTCTTGCGAAACGAGTGCCGATAGACGGGTTCTGCCCCTGCCGTCGGCGTCCGTCCGGATGGGAGTTCAGTGGCGCGTCGTATCATTCTGTGTGACGGAGCGGAGCTGGCCCGGTTGTGGGGCCGGATCGGAGCCGCCGACGATGAGGTGCTCACATGGGTGCCGCGTGACGACGAGCCTCGTGCTCGGCCCCCCGGTTTCCATACCCTCCCGGGGGGACTCAGCGTCGAGGCCATCGAAAAGCTGAACCCCAAGGAGGGCGACGAGTTTGCGCTCGTCAGCGAGGACTTGCCGTTTGTCCGCGCGGCTGTTTCGGTCGTAGCGGAGGCTCACCCCGAAGCGCCGCTACTGCTGCTGTCGGACAAGGTCTCCGACGAGGATCTTCCCGAACACCCCTGCCTGCTCCGCACGGGGTTGCGATCGCTGATTCGAGACGACATCGACGACGAATTTTCCCACCTCGCAAACCTGCGCCGCGTCGTGGAGCTTCGTTCGCTCATCAATGGGCGGGAGAAACTGGGGATCTTGCTGCAACCGGATCCCGACCCCGATGGAATCGCTTGCGGCTATGCGCTCCGCGCGTTACTGGGGCGAAAGACGCCGACGGCACCGCTCATCTCCTTCGGAGCAGTGAAACGCCCCGAAAACATCGCGATGATCGACGCGCTCGG
>JAJDAM010000398.1 GCA_029261905.1 Deltaproteobacteria bacterium | reverse complement strand
CGACGATCCCGAAGACCAGCTCGATTTCGTGCGCCGCCTGCAGCAGGCACCACCGGCACTCATTCTGTGGCCGAAGCGACCCTTCGACGAAATGCAATCGCGCTCGCTCGAAGTCCATGCGCCGCTGCTCGCGAATTACGTCCTCACCCACTACGAACGGGTCGGAGGAGATCGAACCCGCGAAATCATGCTGCGGCCGCGCACCCTCCCCTGACGGGTACCACACTCGGCTGTCGAAGCGGTTCAGCCGTCGTCGGCCTCGTTCGGTCCGACGCGCCGCATGCGCACTTCCCAACCGCTCTTGCTGTCGCGCAGCGTGCGAGGATCGAGTGGCTTCGATCCCACTTGAATCACGCGCTCATAGCCGCGCAGCGCCCACGCGTACAGGTCGTGCCCGTAGTCGGTCCCGAACAGCGGCACCCCGTACTCGGCGGTGTCCCGGTGGACGAGCGCAACGAAATCGGGTGGATGGGTCTCGAGGTCTTCGAGAATCTTCTTCTCGTCGAAGATCGCCAGCTCGGGGGGCAAGAAATTCAGGTGCCGGGTCGGATTGATACGCCGCGTGAGGTAATTGATGATCGCGCCCTCCGGCAGCACCACCAGCGTAGCTTCGGGCGGCAACGTCGCGTCGACCCAGCGACTCAAGCGTTGGGGCAGCCGCGCCCTGCGCTGGGCCTGCGCGCGGAAGCTGTCGCCACCGGCGCCCACTACGATGGTCTTGCCGGTCCTGGCCGGCTCGGCATCGATCAGGCAACCCACGGAGACCCCCACCAGCATCGCCAGCGCCGCCCAGGCGAACATCCGACCGTCGCCGCCGCGGCGCTCGATCGCAGCCGGTACGGCGTGGAGCAACAAGAACACGAGCCACATCGCTCCCGGAACCAGCAGCGCAAACGCGTATCCGTCGAGAATCGGCTTCCAGAAGATCTTTACCAACAGGCTCAGCGCGAGGACCGCGACGCAGAGTTCCAGAATCGCGCGTGGTGCCGCCTCGGCCGCCGACGAGCGCCACACCTGCAACCCCGAAATCAACATCGCGATCGCGAAACAGACGGCCATCGGGCGGAAGATGTCCTTCCACGCGTACCAGTCGGACACCCAGGGTGTGAGCGCCAGGATTGCGAGGGGCAGCGCGGCTGCGATGCGGTTGCGCCACTTCGGATTCGACAGACGAAGCGACAGAAAACGCGACAAGAACAACGCCGGAATCAACACAGACGCCCAGACGGCCGCCGCGACTGTCATCTGCATCCAATTCTCGACGGGCTCGTCGATCCCCATCACCCAGCGGTAGAAGGGCAACTGCTGGACATCGGAGCCAAGCAGATGCGACCAACCACCCAGGGCCCCGGCGAGTGCGTCGGAAAACGGCATCGCCTGCGCGAGCCCTGCGATCGCAACGACCGGCGGCAGTACGAAGCTGCCGACCAACACCAGCATGCGGCGCAACGGGGAGTCCGCGCTCGCCGGCGGGGTGCGCAACGAAGCGAGCATTCCGACCGAGATGGCCAGGCCCGCGGCGGCGAACACCTCGGGCTTCGTCAACGCGCACAGCCCCAGGGCCAATCCCGCCAGCGACAAATCGACACTTCGCCCGCTCTCCAAGTGCCGCGCGAACAACCAGATCGACGCCAGCGCCAGTGCGACCCCATGCGTGATTCCGTGTGAATACGGCGCCAGCCAGTTCATGTTCCCGCCGGTGCCCAGTAGATTGACGGCGAAAACGCACAAGAAGAGCGCCACGCCGCTGCTTGCCACGACGGTCGAGCCGAGTGGATGGGGCCCCGCGGTCCCGATCAAGCGGCGCAACAGAGCGAACAACAGAGCCGACGTACACGCGATGACGGCAATGTTCGCCACCTCGAGCGTTCGCATCGCTACCGGGAAGAGCGTAAAGCACAGCGCGTTCCAGTACGGCGAAAACGGACCGTCGAGATAGGCGATGTCCCGGTACAACACCTGGCCTTCGACCAGGCGCCACGGGATATAGAGCTCACGGCCGAAATCGACGAGTGGATTGGTCCAGGCAGCCCAATTGCGTGCAATCAGAAAGCTCGCCAGTGCCGTCAGCGCTAGCCACGGTGCGACGACGCGGATCACCTTCAGGATCTTGCCGTCGCAGCCGGCGAATCTGAACCTCGCGCCCCGATCCAAAACGAAACCCGAATCGCGCGCAGACACCAGACAGGGGACATGAGCGGGGAATAGCCCACCGAAAGCGCTTCTGCGAGCGGGCTCTTGGAAGCGGGGAAGCTCGCAAACGAACCGCTCGATCGAGGCGATTGCGAACAGGGCCCCTTCCCATGCTGTCGATTCGCTCCGCTATGGTGTTTGCTCTCGGCGCGAAATTCGCGCTGGGACAACGCGAGCGTCTGGGGGACGCGCTGGAGCATGCCTGTGCCGACCGTTAGACGCGCGACCTGGCTCGTTGCTGCGATCGCGTTGATTGTCGGTGTCGTGATGCGCATCAACAACGCGGTGCATTACAAGATGCTGTGGGGCTTCGACGCGCTGTACAACTGGCACTACATCGAGCGCCTCACGCGCAGCTGGCAGCTGCCGGCACCCGATGCCGATTGGTCCACCGCGCACCCACCGCTGTTTTACTACGTGGGCGCCGCCGTAGCGCGACTGCTCGGCGATTGGGACCGCGATTCCAAAGTCATCGTGCTGCGGCTGGGGATCAGCGCAGCGGGGTTGGTCATCGCAGCGCTCGCGGTCTCGCTGGTGCGAAAATCGGATCCCGAAAATCCGCGACGCGCGCTGCTGGCTGGTGGGCTGATCCTGTTCTTGCCGGTGCATCTGTACATGAGCGCGATGCTGACCGAAGAAATCGTCGCAGCCATGTGGATTTCGATCGTGCTCGCAGCAGCCGGGTCACGGCTCGCGAGCGCGCGCTCCGAGCTGTCGACACGGCTCGCTGTAGCACTGGGCATTTGTGCGGGCGCGGCATTCCTGACCAAGCTGACTGGCGTGCTGGTCATCGCAGCGGTGGCAGGCGCGTTCGCCGCCGACGCGTGGCGCCGCGACTCGCTGCGCGAATCGATCGTTCCGATTGCACTGCTGGTTTCGATCGCAGGCGTGTTGGGCGGCTGGTACTACGCCCGCAATCTCATCGAATACGGATACCTCTATCCACACGGCCTCGAGACCCACAAGATCATGTTCACGATGCCACCCGGCAACGCAGATCCGCTCGACTACCTGCGTTTCCCATTGTCGACGTTCACGGATCCCCAGGTACTGAATCCCGGGCTGTTGCGTTCGATCTGGGGCAGTACCTACTTGACGATGTGGTTCGATGGCCACCGGGTCTTTTTGCCGACCGACACGGCGCGAGTCAGTCACGTTGGGACGCTGATCACCACGTTGGCGCTGTTGCCGATGTGCGCCTACGCGGTCGGGCTCGTTCGCGGCATCCGCCGCGCGTTGCGCGGTGAGCGCGGTCCGGATCTACTGCTGCTTTCGATGGTCGCGATCAGCCTGGTGGGTTATGTGGCGTTTACCTGGAAGAACCCCTGGTTCGTCACGCGCAAGGCAGGCTTCCTGCTCGGCCTGTCGATTCCGTTCGCGTATTACACCAGCGAGGTTCTCGAGGATTGGTCGCGGCGTGGGCGTTCGAGCCGGTTCGTGATCTGGACGTTACTGGCACTGCTGGCAGGCACGATCGCGGTCACGTTCTTCTACTCGGACGCCTTCTGGAACATTCGCCATATGGAGAAGCCCGGCGTCGTCTGGTGAAGGGCCTTCAGCAGAAATGGGATCAGTGGAGGCCGACCGGCGGACGACTGCAGAAGCCGGGGAGGCGGTGACTCGGGTCGTGGGGGTTTCATCTGACTTCGGTTACTTGACCAGCTTCACGTCGTCCAGCTCTAAGACCTTGTCGTAGAAGGCTTCCTCGGGGCCGTAGAAGCGAAACATCAGGTAGGAGATCTTCCCGGGAACGGTCTGAATCCAGTTGGCTGACCTTCGCCGGC
Source organism: Deltaproteobacteria bacterium (assembly GCA_029261905.1). Lineage (GTDB taxonomy): Bacteria > Myxococcota_A > UBA9160 > UBA9160 > SMWR01 > JAJDAM01. The sequence goes on along the minus strand of JAJDAM010000398.1, from coordinate 960 downwards.
TGGTAGACGCGCAGCCTTGAGCACGCGGGTAGCATTTGCGAACTCTGCTGTGCCGTTCGAGGCAAAAAGCTGCACCCTGTGTATCTGTGCCCCACCTTCGGTGCATTCGCCGCGGAATCGCACGCACTGTTCGCGCTCTTTCGTCCGCCCCTCGATCTACACGATTCGATTCGCTCACCCAGGCCGCGCGACGCCAATTGCCGGCGTATTCGCGCCAGCGTGTCGGACACAACCGCGCGACGTCACCCAAGCCAAGACGTGCCGACCGCCGGATCACCGATGCGCGGCACGCGAGTTGCAACAACACGCTTGCCGGATTTGCAGTAGGCCAACCCTCCGTCGCCGGTTGTTCGGTTTGGACCGAACCGGAGCCGTCTTCAGAATTGAAAGCAAGCAATGCCCACACAATAGGAACCACCAATGCCCAAAGAGAGAGTATCGATCACGGTGCCGTTGAACTTCAGGCGATCATCGACGAAGCCTTCGGTCGCAGCGGCGAGACCGCTGTAGAGGAATAGCGCCGTTCGTGAACGAGACGAGGAGCAGCCACCAGTTTGGTCTCGATCGGGCCAGGGCGAAAGACATGGATCGGAATCGGACGTGAACAGAAGGGTTCAGAGTCAGCCCCGAACGACGCGATGGCAGCAGACATTGTTGTTCGTATTCACACTGTTCGTGACCAACGTCAGCCTGGGGGCGGCGGACGAGGTGATGCCGTCGCCGCTCGTCGAGGAGACGCCATCGCTGCTCGTCGAGGAGCCGAAGCCTGAACTGGAGCGCCCAACCGTTTGGGGAGAGCCCACTGAGGTCCAGATTGGGATCTACGTGATCGATGTCGACGAAGTAAATTCGGCCGACCAGAGTTTCGCCGCCAGCGTGTATTTCGAGGCGAGGTGGAAGAACCCGTTTTTGTGGCACGAGGGACCCGGGCCGAAACTTCGCAGTATCACCGACGTGTGG
>JAJDAM010000397.1 GCA_029261905.1 Deltaproteobacteria bacterium | reverse complement strand
AGGCCCACATTCGCGACAGTCTGTTCGAGGTCGCGATGTTCGGCTTGATCGTGATTCTGCTGATGCCGGCCGTTCAATTCGCGCGCAACTACCTGACCGAATCCGTGCTGGGTCGCGTCTATATCGCGATGCAGCGCGATCTCTGCGGCCGGCTGCTCGCGTTGCCGATGCGATTCCACAACGACGCCCGACGCGGCGACCTTCTGTCGCGAACCCTGGCGGACGTTCGGTCTGCCCACAGTGCGGTCGGATTATTGTTCGACGACTTCATCGAAGCGATCGTGATGACGCTCGTCGGTACGGCGGTGCTGTTCGCGATCTCGTGGCAACTGGCAACGATCTTTCTGTTCCTGGGACCGGCGCTGTTCGGCGTGATCTCGCTGTTCTCGCGACGCATCAGCCACAGCGCGCGGCGACGACAGGAAAAGTTCGCAGACGTCACCCAAAGACTGATCGAGATCCTGGATGGGATCAAAGTGATCAAGGCTTTTCGCGCGGAGACCACCGAGCACCGCGCGTTCGAACGCGAGACCCAGAAACTGTTCCGGCGCAGCATGAGGGTCGTGAAGAACCGGATCCTGGCGCGAAGTCTGACCGAAGCGCTCAACAACGCGATCGCGATCGGGACGATCCTGCTGGGTGCGGTGCTCGTTCTCGGGGGTCGCTGGGGGCTGACGATGGGAGATCTGGCCGCGTTCGCGGCCGTGCTGGCGACCACCTATCGCCCGGTCAAGTCGCTCGCTCGGGGATGGGTTCGACTCGCCGACACGCAACCCTCTGCGGCGCGCATGTTCGAGGTGATCGACAGTCCGACCGAGATCGCCGACTCACCCGACGCCGTCGCGATCGGGCGGGCCAGCCGCAGCATTGCATTCAAGCACGTGAGTTTTTCGTACGGTCGCGACCCGGTCTTGCGCGACGTCTCGTTCGAATTGAGCGCGGGCGACATGATTGCGATCGTGGGACCGACCGGTGCCGGCAAGACGACTCTCGTCGACTTGTTGTTGAGGTTCTACGACCCGAACTCGGGTGCAGTCGAAATCGACGGCGTCGACATCCGGCACGTGCGACGCGATTCATTGTACGAACAGATCGCCGTCGTCACCCAAGATCCGTTCTTGTTCGACACGTCGATCCTCGAGAATATCCGTTTCGGGCGACCGGATGCGTCCGACGAAGATGTCGTGCGGGCCGCGCGGGCGGCACTCGTCGACGAGTTCGCGTCGGACTTCCCGGACGGATACGAGACAGAGGTCGGCTCCGCCGGGGTGCGATTGTCGGGAGGACAGCGACAACGGATCACCATCGCGCGTGCGATTCTGAAAGACCCGGCGATCCTGATTCTCGATGAAGCCACCAGCAGCCTCGATTCGAAGAGCGAACGGCTGGTACAGCAGGCCATCGACGCACTCGTCGGCGGTCGGACGGTACTGGCGATCGCCCACCGACTGTCCACGATTCAGAACGCAGACAAGATCATCGTGCTCGAGGGTGGATCGATCACCCAGTCCGGCACCCACCGCGAGTTGATCGACGGCGGCGGGCTCTACCGCGAACTCATCGAACTCCAGACCGATCCCCAGGCAGCGGGCGCTCAGCCTTCAGACTCCGAGTTCACCTCCTAGTTCAAGAGCCGGGCCTCGATACGACGGTTCGGACCCTGGGCCGGTGGGCCGCCGTGGGGCGGAACGAGCGGACGGGACGTTCCTACAGCGAGCACCTCGAACTGGGCACGGTCGACACCGCCGTGCTCGACGAGCCAATCGCCAAGCGCGGTCGCACGCTGGCTACTCAGTTTTTTCTGGAGTTCGGCGCCGGAGCTGGCGTCGGTGTGAACTTCGAGAGCGATCCGACGACCCGGTCTCAGATTCATCAGCGAGGCGAGCCGGGTCAACGACGAACCCGCACGCTTCCGAATTCGCGCGCTTCCCGTTTCGAAAATCGGGTCCGACTGCAGATAGATCCGCCTTCCGATCGGACTCTCGTAGAACGCGCCGGGATTGCGGTTCGCGTAGTCGACGGAAATGAGAACCAATTCGTCGGGCCGCTCGCCGAATGACGGGCCGATCCCCGCACGTGTCGGGAGCGCCCCCTCGGGCTCCGAAGAATTGTCAGGAAGGCTGTCCTGCGCCCAGGCCACTGATGGCGAGTCTGCTGCGAACAGGTCACCGGAACCGGAACCGGAGGACCGGACAGTTCCTTCCACTACCCAATCACCGATCCTTCCACCGATGGTTTCATTCGGGGTTTCCAGGCTCGAGCGCTGTTGCGACTCCATCGCGGGCATTTTCGAAACCGGGCTGACATCGCGCGCAGCATCGACGGAGCGAGCGGAGCCATCGATGCCGCCCGGAATCGCGGCATTCGACGGTGGCGCCGGCCACTTCCCATCGGTATCCGTCCGACTCGAGGCTGCCGCCTCGCTCGCTGCGATCGCCTGGGGGCTGCACGTTCCCGCGACTTCCGCACACCAATGAAACATCGTGCCGGTCCACAACACAGCCGTGAGCACCATCACCCAACGCGAGCGCAGTGCAGCGCTGAGTACGACGGGAGCCGCGAGCGCAAGCAGGCTCTGCTGCAGATCCGCCTTGCATCCGTATTGCCATGCCAGCTCTGCGGGAGCCATCAGCCAGTAGATCTGAAACGCGACCAATCCACTCCCAACCCAGAACCCGAGATCATAGGTGTGGATCGCGACCCCGCGCAGAGCGCGCCGGGCCACCAGTGCGAGCACCACCGGGATGGCCCAGGTTCCCGCACTGGTTGCGCCACATCGCAGATGCAGTGCGAGTGCGACCAGTGAGAAGAGGATGAATGCAGCGATCCAGCGTACGCGTGCGTACACCTCCTCGGCATCGAGGGGCGGGGTCTCGGATCGCGACCGAGCTTCGCCGACCGACGTCGACTCGTCACGGCGCTCGACCCGACTCGGCGCCGGCGGCTTCTTGTCGTCGGGAAGTACCGCAGCGGGAACCACATCCGGAGAGAGCCGCGCACATATCGTTCCCTGGATCGTTCCATACGAGCGGCCACCGGATTCGGCGGGGTGAGACAGGTGGAAGTCGCGAACCCGCACATCGTAGAGCGGGCGGGTCTCGCGATCCCGAAATCCGGGGGCACCGGTCGAGAGCGAGACCTCGTCGAGCTTGGCTTGCCAGACTTCGCCTTCTTGCCGTGCCGACGCGGCGTCGCGTGTCGGTGGCGGGACGATCGAGAGGGCTCCGACACGCCCGGAGCGAAGCTCGAATGTGAAGCGTCGGGAACCGGCTGCGCTTCGAACGGCTGGCGAAGCGTCGATGCGCTCGCCCACGTAGGTGCCGATGAAATCGCCTTCGACCCACTGCTGGTTCACGAGCCGTCACCCCACCGGTCGATCCAGAGAACGCCCTGCCCGTTCATCGGGGAATCAGGCCGCTACTCGCCGGTCGATCCGGCGCCGGCCGAACTCGCGAACCGCTGCCGAGAGGTGGCCATCGCGGCGTCGGCTTTGTGATAGACATCCACCCGGATTTCTTCGCTGGTGTCGGCAAGGTAGATCTGTGCGTCGATTTCGATCCCGGCGCGAGCGGCCACCATTCGCATCTCGTTGACTCGCAAGTAGTCGTATGCGCCTTTCGCGATCATCATCTTGAAAAAGATCGGGCCGGTCTCGATCGCCAACAACAACAGCAGGATGAATATCGGTACCCAGCCTCCGATCTCGTGTGAGATCTGGATGCGTTTCATCAAACCATCCAGGTGACGGGCCTGCTTTCCGTTGCTCGAGATGG
>JAJDAM010000396.1 GCA_029261905.1 Deltaproteobacteria bacterium | reverse complement strand
AGCCGATCAGCAGGACGAGGCGAAACATCGGTACGTGTGCGCTCGAGTAGCGACTGGTCATTTTGGACATCCCGGCTGCTACGGACACCCTCCATACCGTTTCATGCATCGATCGTGCCATTGCACGAATGCACGGGTGGGCTCCCAACAAGTGGTGCGAGAGCTCGCGTGAAAAGGCGTGTTTGCCACCATCAGGTGTGGAGCGACGCTGTTTGCTGATTCCGATACGGACGCGGGTGAACTGAGCACCCGGGGTCGACAGCGTAGATCAACTCGACAGGGACTCGCTGCCCCGAGACTACGGGCCCGGTGCGGGGCGGAGTGCGACACCGGCCTCGCTCGAGCATCCGTCCCCGAGTTCGTAGCGACCTACGGAAGAAGTCGGCGGTGGGGTTGCCGGCTGCGTAGGAGTTCAGCGAGGCAGCTCGCTAGACTGGTGGGGTGCAGGTCTCGACGACCTGGGTGATCCGGTGGTGTCGAGCGATATTCGAGGCGACGAAATGGAAGGGAATGTTTCCACTTCAGCGTTGCGCGACCTGGTTCCGCATGCCGGCTGGCCACGGATGCGGCCGCGCTTCATCATCGAGTTGGATTGCAGTGCACAGTGCGTGATGGACGCCCTCCGCGCCGGTGTCGCGCGAGACGACCAGCTGATCGAGGGGCAGTTCTCCGAGCGTCACGGTGTGCTGACGTTGCCGGGGGAAGAACTTCGATTCTGGTCGACATACCTCAACATCACGGTCGAGGATGCGCGCGACGACGGGGATGGCGCGCGTTCGACGCGCGTACTCGGTGTCTTTCAGCCACGTCCCGAAATCTGGACCGCGTACGTGTTCGCGATCGGCATTCTCATGCTGGTCGGCGCGTTCGGCGTGATGGTGGCCGTCGTGCAACTGACGATGGGGCACGGAGCCTGGGGGTTGCTCGCGTCGCTGGTTGCAGCGCTCGTTGGCGGTCTCGTCTACACGTCGACCCTGGTCGGGCAGGGACTCGCACTGGGCGAGATGTATCACCTTCGCCGTCGCCTCGATGACTACCTGGATGACGCACGGGCCGCCGGCCACCGCGAGCCGCAAACGGCAGCAGACAGCAAGCAGCTCTGACAAGCGAGGAGAAGCAGGCGAAGTCGCCGAGTCAACTCGAAACCGGCTCGCGCATCGTCACGAATTCCTCGGCTGACGTGGGATGGATCCCGATCGTCGCGTCGAATTGCGACTTGGTGGCACCACATTTCACTGCGACCGAGAAGCCCTGGATGATCTCTCCGGCGTCGGGGCCGAGCATGTGGATCCCGACGACCCGATCGGACGCGCGATCGACGATCAGCTTCATCAAGGTCTGCTCTGACGAACCGGTCAGTGTGTGTTTCAACGGGCGGAACTGCGACCGGTAGATATCGATCACCGGGTACGCTTCTCGCGCTTGCTCCTCGGTCAGCCCCACCGAGCCGATCGGGGGCTGACTGAAGACCGCAGAAGCCACGTTTTCGTGTACCGGCATCTGGGGCTCGCCTCGGAACAGAGTCGAGGCCAGACACATCCCCTCGTGAAGGGCTACCGGCGTCAAGTTGACGCGATCGGTCGCGTCTCCGATGGCCCAGATGCTCGGTACCGATGAGCGCGAGAACTCGTCGACCACGATTGCACCGTTCTTGGCGAGCTTCACACCCGCCTCCTCTAGACCGATCCCAGCCGTGTTCGGTGTGCGACCGGTCGCGTACAGAATCGTGTCGGCTTCCAGCGTCGAGCCGTCGTCGAGGGTCGCGCGCAGACCGGTCGAGGTCTTCTCGATCGAAGCGATGTTCGAATCGAAACGGAGGTCGAATCCCTTCTTCCGCATTTCTTCGGCGAGTGCCGTCCGCACGTCATCATCGAATCCGCGCAAGAACAGGGGGCCGCGGTACAACTGCGTGACATCGACACCGAGTCCGCGATAGATCCCCGCGAACTCGACCGCGATGTACCCGCCACCCACGACGATCGCCCGCTTCGGCAGCTGTTCGAGATGAAAGGCCTCGTTCGATGTGATCGCGTGTTCGATCCCCGGGATCGATGGAACCGACGGCCACCCGCCGGTTGCCACGAGAATGTTCGTTGCCGTGAAGGTCTTGCCTTCCACCTCGACGGTGTTCGGGTCGACGACGCGGGCGCGACCGTTCACGAGATCCACACCGGCGTTCGATAGCAGCGTGTCGTGGACTTCGTTCAGGCGGGCGATCTCGCGATTCTTGTTCTGCAGCAGCGTTTGCCAATCGAACTTCCGGTCCCCAAGCGACCATCCGAAGCCTGCCGAATCTTCGAACTCCTCCTGATAATGTGACGCGTAGACGAACAGCTTCTTCGGAATGCAGCCGACATTGACGCAGGTGCCGCCCAGGTCCTTGTCCTCAGCGACAGCGACGCGGGCGCCGTAGCCCGCAGAGATTCGGGATGCGCGGACGCCTCCTGAACCGGCCCCGATCACGAACAGGTCGTAGTCCCGGTGGGTGTCTTTTTCGAAACCACTCATGTTCGATTCTCCCGGTTCGTCATGTTCCGTTGGTTTGCACTGCGTCCGTACGTCGCGCTCAGCGGATCCGTCGAGCGGCCCACACCAGCGCAGCTCCCGCAACGAGCAGGATCGCATTGGGAATCCAGATCAGCAGGTAGGCCGGGGCAGATCCCATCCGCGACGCATCCTGAACGTACACGAACATCCCGTAGTAACCGACGAGCAATGCCAGCGCCATGATCATCCCCCAGGCGCGACTGCGCACGAATCCCTGCATCCCCAGCGGAACGCCGACCCACGCCAGCAGCACCGACGCGAGCGGAATCGACAGGATCCGGTGAAGCTGCGTCGAGTAGATACGGGGGTTGCGGTATCTCAGTTCGGGAAGGCGTTCGCCCGCTTCGAGCCTGGCGACCGCATCGCGAAGCTCGTGCAAGCCGAGCTGGTCCATCCGCAATCGGAGTTCTCCATGTCCCAGCGCCAGCGCGAGAAACGTGTAGTCGAAGCTCTCGAAAGAGATGCGGTACTCCTCGAAATCGAGGCTCGGTGCCGGCAGCATGCGCATGTCGCCATTCTCGAGCCGCAGCGTCAGATCGCCGGATGCGTCGTCGTAGAGGAACTGACCGCGCTCCGCGAACACATGGAACGTGCGGTCGTCCTGCGATGAATCGGAAATCATCACGCCTTCCAAGCGAAGATCCGGGTGACGCCGTCGCACGAAGATCATTCGGCGTCCCAGGCTGACGAAGTTCCCTTCCTCGATCAGGCTGCCGCGCGCCGCCACACGGAGTCCGATCTCGACGATCTCTCGCTTGGCCCGCGGCTCGACCTCGATCATCAGGTAGGCGGTCCCCGCGGACACCAACGCCCCGAGACCGAGCACCGGGATCAGAATGGCGCTGGTTCCGAAACCACAGCTCCGCATGGCGGTGATCTCGAGGTCACCCGACAAGCGACCGATCGCCATCATCGCGCCGAACAAGAACGCGATCGGCAGCGCATACCCGACGACCAGAGGAATCACACACATCGCGAGGTCGATCTGGTCGCGGGTCGTCACACCGGCCACCAGGAACTCATCGGCACGGGCGAGCAGATTCGGGATCATCACCACCGGCGTGGCGGCCAGGAAGCCCAGGGTCGTATACAGCGCGACCTCGCGTACGAGGTAGCGGCTGATGGTCCAATCGATTCGCACCGTCACATGCTAATCGCGCGCGCCCCTTCGGGCGAACGGCCGGGGCGAGCCGCGTGGATGGAACAGCAGACCCCGCCGAAGTGGTAATATGGCGAGTTCGGGGACATCGCCCCGAGCCGCACCGCTGTGCCACGCCGACACCGCGCTCCTCCCACATCTTCAGCTCACGTTCTCAACTATGCTCGAGCCACCGCCCGGGAAGCGATTCAACCTGTCCTCCATTCGACAGATCTTCCGTGTCCCCCCGCCCGAACAGCGGGTGCGGTCGTGGCACGTGAGTCCCGCCATCGACATGGCGGCGTATCACTTCAGTTGGCTATGGGTCCTGGTCCCGCTGCTACT
>JAJDAM010000395.1 GCA_029261905.1 Deltaproteobacteria bacterium | reverse complement strand
CCCTGGACTTCTTCGGCGACCCGGTAGTGTTGTGTTCCAGAAGTTCGTTGAACACCGAGGGCGTCGATTCGGGTCACTGGCAAGGCGCGAAACCGCAGTCCTAGCAGCGCTACGGCGAGATTTCGGTACGCAGTCAGTGACCCGAAGCGGCGTCCGAATGTCAACGAACTTCTGGAACGCGACACTAGTTGCCTGCGTCGTTCGGCGCACCGTCGAGCAGCGCCACGACCCGGTCGGCGATAGCGGGGGAAGCAGTCAATCCCGGAGATTCGATTCCGATCAGATTCACGAATGCCGGCAAGCCACGATCCGATTCTTCGCGGATGACGAAATCTCGAAACGGTTCGCCGGGCGCGGCCAGTTTCGGTCGGATGCCGGCATAGTCGGGTGACAACCACTCGGGCCGCAACCCCGGCAGAAACCGCCCGACTGCGTGGGCGAAACCGTTTGCCTTCTCGGCGTCAATATCGAATGTCGGGGTATCGACGTACTCGGCATCGGGCCCGAGCCGAAAACGCCCTGCCAGATCCATCGTGATGTGAATCCCCAACCCCGCCTGAGCGGGCACCGGATAGATCAGGCGTTCGAGCTCCAACCGAGCGGCGGGAGCCACGGCAAAGTAATCGCCCTTGCACGGAAAGATGCGGTACTTGCAGGCATCGATGTCGACGCCTGCAAGTTGGGCGATGCTGTCCGAAGACATTCCTGCGGCGTTGACGACGGCAAGGCAATCGATGCCGCTTCTTTCTCCATCATCACCCAGCGCAACGATCCGATAGCCGCCCGAAAGTGGCTCGATTGCAATCACCTCCGTGTGTAACGAAAGCAGCGCATCGTGCGATTCGGCCTCGGCCAGGTACGAAAGGCACAACGCTTGCCCGTCGATGATGCCGGTCTGTCTCGACAACAGCGCGGCCTGGGCGCGAATGGCGGGCTCGAGCTTCGCGATCTCTCGCTCGTCGATGAGTTCGAGTTCTACGCCGTTCGCCGCCGCCTTGCGCTGAAGATCCTCTAGCGTCCCGATGTCGGCGGCTTCCGTAGCGACGATCAGCTTCCCGCAGCGACGGTGCGGGATCTTCTGGGTCTCGCAACGTGCATACAGCGCCTCGCGACCCGCGACACACAGCCTGGCCTTCCATGTACCAGCCGGATAGTAGATCCCGGCGTGAATGACCTCGCTGTTGCGCGCAGTGATCTCGCGTCCTACTCCGGCGTTCCTCTCCAGAATGACTACCGAGCGACCCGATCGTGCCAACGCTGCAGCGGCAGCGAGCCCGATCACACCCGCACCAACGACGACGACATCCGCGTCCACGGCTATCTCAGGCCCTCCATCTCCATGTCAGACCCCGCCCGGCTTTCCCGACAGAATCGACAGCAACTCGCGGCGTCGCCGCCCCCCGCCCTGGATCAGCAGCGCGACGGTCACCGCGAGATACACCCCGATGAACAGGTATCGAACTTCCGTGCTCGTGAACAGGAACTGCGCCAGGAAGAGCACGGCGAGCCCGAGCGCCTCCCATCGGCTGAACCGGAGATCCGCGATGATCACGACGGCGAGAAGCGACTGCGCCGACGTCAGAATCAGCTCTTCGGTCTGTCGTTCGTCCAACGGCAAACCGGCCGAACCACCGGACGACAGCGCGAACGCGACCGGAATCGCGCCGATCAGCAGCGTCCACTGGTTGACCTTCGAAGAGATCAGCGTACCGATCCCGACCGAACCTCGCAGTTTCCAGGCGAACATGATCGCGATCAGAAACTCAGGCGATTCCGACGCGAGCGGCGCCAACCACTGCACGAGCAGAAACTCATCGATATGACCGGCGCGGCCGATCACGACCAGACTGTTCGCGAACGGTTCGGCAGAAATGAAGATTCCGTAGGCAGCGAATGCGAACAGGACTCCAATCAAGACGCGACGCCCCGCATCGCCGAACTCCCGATCGAGCATTCCCGACGGCCCCATCAACTCGATCTCGTCCGAATCGCCCTGCATCGCAGCGAACGCGTAGGCGATGAAGATCGTGAAGAAGATCGCCGCATCGAACAGGTTGATCGTGCCGCTGAGCGGCACGAGGAACGAATAGAGCGTCGCGCTCAACAGAAAACGAATCTCGAGTGCCCGGCGCGGGTGGATCACCAATTCGCTGGATTTCGAGCGAAAGCACGAAACCAGTACGACGGCCGCCCAGCCGATCCCGATCAACAGCCGGTTCGCGCCGGTCATGTTGGCGACCGCATAGGGCGCCATCGCGATGTCCTTGCCCGCCGCCCAAGCAAAGTGCAGGTCGATCGCGTACTCGGGTAGAACGCTGACGAGCGCCAGAACCAGGATTGCTACCGATTGGGGGATATCGCGCTCGGCAAGCTCTGTCGCCCACGACAGCAGCATCGCTCCGCCCAGAATTGCGAGTCCCGCGAGTGTCGCGGTCAGCTCCGGCGGGTACCCGAGGCCTTCGAACTGCGCCGAAATCATCCACGGCACCGGAAGCGATCCCGCCGCTAGAAACATCAGCAGATCGCGCTTCCTGGATCGGAAATACGACTGCTCTTCGTTCAAAACGCGCTGCCGAACTCTCGCTGGTAGCGCTCTTTGAACGACTCGATGTCGACCTTCAAGTTCTGGGTTCCCTCGAATTCCACTTGCCATGTCCCCAACAGGCTCGCGATCCGGCCAGCCGTCTCGTAGGGAAGCCCGCAAACGCGCCCGTGGATCAGTCCCGCCCGATAAGCATCTCCGCATCCGGTGGGATCGATGACGCGTGACGCGACCACCGGAGGGATCTCGATGACCTTGTCGCCCTCGTGAATCCGCGAGCCGTCCTTGCCTCGGGTGATCACCACCGCATCGCAGCGCTCGATGATCTGTTGCTCGGAAAGAGAGGTCTTCTCGAGCGTCAGTGACCATTCATAGTCATTGACGATGTAAGCCGCGCACCCGTCGATCAGCTCGAGCGTTTCGTCCCGGTCGAGCAGCGGCAAGCCGTGGCTCGGGTCGATGAAGGTGGGGATGTTCCGGCTCTTGAGCACCCGTGCGTGATCGATCATCGCCTGCTTGCCGTTCGCGGATACGATCGCGAAGTCCAACGCGGATTCCAGATCCTCGACACGGGCCTCGTGGGCGCGAGACATCGCTCCTTCATAGAAGTTCCAGATCTGGTTGCCGGCATTGTCCGTGGTCACGAAACCTTGAGGCGACCTGACATCATCGAACTCGCGCAGCCCTTCCCGACTCATTTCGTGACGATCGAACCAGTCGCCATAAGGCCCGAAATCCGTACCCACTGTCGCGAGAACCAGCGGCTCCTCACCCAGCAAACGCAAGCAGAACCCGATGTTCCCTCCCGTACCGCCGAAATGCGTCTGCCAGTCGGTGATGTTGAACGCGACGTTCAGGTCGTCGAGTTTCTCGGGAAGGATGTGGTCCGCAAATCTCTGCGGGAAAGTCATGATGTGATCAAATGCGACGGAGCCAGATACCAGTATGGTCATTTTTCCCCCGAGCCAGTTTTGCTGCCGCCATAACGAGCGTCAATGGTGACGGCAATGGCGACGGTAGCTGGCAGCCCGTTAGAATAGCGGCCATGCGAATCGCTGAAATGTATCGGGATGGGGCGCGCGCGTTCTCGTTCGAGTTCTTTCCCCCCAAGACTGACAAGGGCTTTGGTTCGCTGTTTCGCACCGTCGAAGAGCTGAAGCGCCTGAATCCGGATTTCGTATCCGTGACCTGGGGGGCCGGTGGCTCTTCCCGCGGACAAACGGTCGAGATCGTCGCGAGAATCCAGCGCGAGCTGGGCATCACCGCGATGGCGCATCTCAGCTGCATCGGTTCCTCGCCGGACCAACTCGCCGAAACACTCGACCGGCTCGCCAGCGAAGGGATCGAGAACGTGCTGGCGCTCGGCGGGGATCGGCCGGCCGACTACCAACCTCCCGCCGGTGCGTTCCTGTACGCAAACGAACTCACAAGATTCATTCGATCGCGTTGGGACTTCACACTGGCGGGTGCCTGTTACCCGGAAACCCACCCCCTTGCACCGAGCCCCGAAGCCGATCTCGAAAACCTGACCCGGAAGACTCGCGAGGGCGCCGAAGTACTGATCACCCAGCTGTTCTTCGACAACGACGGGTATTTCGATTTCGTGAAGCGAGCGCGAGCAGCCGGGATCGACCAACCCATCGTCCCCGGAATCATGCCGATCATCAGCACGTCGAACATTCGACGCATCACGGAAATGTGTGGAGCGCGGATCCCGGACGAACTGGAAGCACAGCTGTCGCGCGTCGAGGGCGACGACGCACGCACATTGGAAGTCGGCGTCGCCTGGGCGACCGAGCAGTGCCGCGGACTGTTGGACGGCGGCGCACCCGGAATCCACTTTTACACGATGAACCGCTCTCCCGCGACGCGCCGAGTCTACCAGGAGCTGCTGGGCTCGTGACGGCAGCCGATCCCGTTCGTTTGGCGGTGCTGCTGTCGGGCGAGGGGACCAGCCTCGAAAATCTGTTCGAACGCATCGAAGCCGGAAGCCTGGCTGCGACGGTCGAAGTCGTCATCGCGTCGAAGAAATCCGCGGGTGGGCTCGAACGCGCCCGACGACGTGGCATTCCGGCAGTGGCCGTATCCCGCAAGAATCATCCCGACCCAAGCGACTTCAACGATGCGCTGCACGCCGAGTTGGAACGCTTCGAGATCGACCTGGTTGCGTGCCTCGGCTTTCTATCGCCATTCGAGACGCGCGGGAAGTTCGACGGGCGTGCAATCAACGTTCATCCCGCACTGATACCGGCATTTTCGGGACGGGGTTTCTACGGGCACCACGTATACGATGCGGTTTTGGAATCCGGTGTAAAGCTCACGGGCGCCACCGTTCATTTCGTCGACGCCGATTACGACTGCGGACCGATCATCGCGCAAGAGGCAGTCGCCGTTCTCGACTACGACACTGCGGAGACGTTGGCCGAGCGGGTTCAGGCAGTCGAGCGGCGGCTGGTCCCCGAAGTCATCGGCTTGTTCGGCCGAGGGCAGCTGGTGATCGAGGCACGTCGGGTGCGGATCGTCGACCCGGATCTGCTCTGACGCAGAATCTTCGCGGTGCCGTCATTTTTTGATTGACGGGAGGCGAAAGTAAGACGAAAATGATCTCGTGTTCCGCTCCCCCCCGGACACAGGTCGTTCTGCGGCAGCTGTCGCAACCGTGGAAGGCCTGTTGCGCGATCTCGGCCCCCGAATTCGTCTCGGCGGCCCTCCGCTCGGCTCCTCCACGGCGGCTCCGGCCCGGCTTCCGACCGGCCTTCCGGATATCGATCAGCTGCTCGGCGGCAGCGACCCGGGGTTTCCGCGCGGGAGATTGAGCGAAATTTCCGGCCCCGCCTCTTCGGGGCGTACCTCGCTGACTCTCGCACTGCTCGCACAGACCACCGGCGCTGGAGAAGTCGCAGCGCTCATAGACTGCGCGGACGCGTTCGATCCGGCTTCGGCCGCTGATGCGGGTACCCAACTCGATCGCGTGTTGTGGGTTCGCGCACCGGGCACCAGCGAATCACTGCGCTGCGCCGAACGGTTGTTGGAAGCCCACGGCTTTGCGTTGGTGCTGCTCGACCTCGCGATTCCGAACCTCCGCATCGCACCCGCTACAGGGCCCCGATTGGCCAGAGCCGCCGCGAGCACCGGAACCGCTCTGGTCGTGATGACCCGAGAACGAATCATGGGGACCGCAGCCGAAGTCGCGCTCGAACTCACTGCGGCCAAATCTCAATTCACCGGCACCCCCATGCTGCTCGAAGGACTCGAAATTCAGGCGGCCCTGGTTCGACATCGCTCTGCCCCCATCCAGCGCTGCGCGACCGTACGACTGCGCACCTCACAAGCTGCTTGAACGGCGATGCGCACCGCGTGCCTGCTGATCCCCAACCTGCCGGTGGCAGCAGAGTTACGCGCGCATCCTGAACTCATCGGCCAGCCGTTGGCTGTAGCCACGGCCGCCGGGCCGCGTGCCGAACTGATTGCAGTCTCGCCCGAGGCTGCCCGACGCGGTGCTCGCCAGTCGACTTCGGTTGCCCATGCGCGGGCTGTCTGTGCAGAGCTGATCGTTCGCATCGCTTCCCCGGCGACCGAGGCAGCCGCGTGCGCCGCGTTGCTCGACGCTGCGCTCAGCGTGTCTCCACGAGCCGACTCGGCGCCGCGAACTTCGGGACCTTATGCGTCGGAGGCTGCGGTCTATCTCGATGCGTCCGGCGTCGATGCGCTGTTTCACTCGGAAGCGGGTTTTGCAGCGGCACTCAGCGCACGTGCCGAGCGACTCGGGCTGCCCGGCCTTGTCGCGATCTCGTCTTCGCGCAATGTCGCGCACATCGCCGCCCGCCAGCTGTCGAATACTTTTTCATCTCCTCCTTTACCTCCTTCTTCATCTACTTCAGGATCTGGGCTGGGTCGAACCTGCATCATCGAGGCTGGCGAAGAAGCGAGCTTTCTGGCTCCGCTGTCGATCGATATTTTGGATCCCGATGACGCGATTGCCGACGCGCTGACTCGTTTCGGCGTACACACGGTACGCGACCTGCTCCGGTTGCCACGGCGCGCTTTGCGAACCCGGCTGGGGCCACCAATCCTGAAGCTCATCGAACTCGCCCAGGGCTGTGATCGCAACACCCCTCTTCCGGTCCCGAGTTCTACGCGTTTGAGCGAGGCCATCGATCTCGAGTGCCCGCTCGATCGCCTCGAACCTCTCGTCTTCGTGCTGCAGGGTCTGCTCTCTCGACTGCTCGCACGCCTCGAAGCCCGCCACATGGCGTGCGATGAATTGACGCTGTCACTCGGTCTGGAAGGCGGCGGCCGCGACACCCGACGCGTCGGCGCGGCCGCTCCCACCCTCGACCTGCGCGTGCTGATGCGCCTGGCATGTCACGCGCTCGAGTCCCAACCGCCTCGAGCTGCGATCGATGCGGTGACACTCGAAATTGACGGATGTCCCTACGAGAACGACCAACTCGATCTGTTTCGCCCAGCCGGCCCCGCCCCTGCCGTACTCGGCCAAACGCTCGCGGAACTCGAAGCCCTGTGCGGCAGCGATCGCATCGGTTCGCCGCAGGTAGCAGACAGCCACGACCCCGACGCGTTCGGCATGAGACCTTTTCAACCGCCTCGCCAGACCTCGTCCACTACCCCATCCTTCGGCCCGACTGCATCCTCGTCCCCGAACTCGCTGTCTGGCAACCTGGCCATCCGCGCATTGCGCCCCCCGCTGCGCGCCGACGTGCGTGTGTCACGCGGCATCCCAGAGTTCGTTCGCAGCCCGATCGCCAACGGCCACGTCGTCCACCTCGCCGGCCCCTGGCGCACGACCGGCAGCTGGTGGTCGCGGGAGGGACGCTTTGCGTATGACAGCTTCGACATACAGACCAGTGACGGCACCGTATCCCGTCTACGGCTGGACTACATCCAGAAGACCTGGCACATAGACGCCATCTACGACTGATGGAAGCGCCAGGGGGCCCGTCAGCTGCGTTGCACCGGACTCGACGTACGGTGTGTACGCCTTCGCCCGGCGCGCCTTGCTGGCGGCGCCCCTGCCGATTCCCCGGGGTTCGGGTGGTGATGTGACGCAATATTGAGTTTGGCTATTTCATCAACCCGGCGCCGGTGATCA
>JAJDAM010000394.1 GCA_029261905.1 Deltaproteobacteria bacterium | reverse complement strand
TCTACTCGCTCGGGGTCGTCTTGTACGAGCTCCTGACCCTGAAGCGTCCGTTTCGTGGCGAGACCGACCACGAGGTGATCTCGAAGATCGCGCAGGGCGACGCCAGGCCCGTGCGCAAGCTGAATCCTCGTGTGCCTCGGGACCTTGAAACGGTTTGTTCGAAGGCCATGAGCCACGACTCGCGCGATCGCTACGAGACTGCGGGAGCTTTCGCCGCCGACCTGCGTCGTCTGCTTGCTCTCGAGGCGATTCATGCACGACCCCCCTCGGTCCTCGCCCGCGCCCGACGACATGTGCAGTCACACAAGATGCGCTATGCAGTTGTCGCGAGTGCGGTCTCGACGGCCCTGGTCGTAATGGACGTCATGCGCCGCGAGGCCTTGTCTCGTGGTCTGCAACGCGAGCTCGCCGCTTGCGAGCAGCTCGAGAATCGCACCGGCTGGCTCACGTCGCCGCTCTCGGAGCGGGTCCTGCTCGGGGAGCGGCTCGCGAATCTGCGCGCTCGAGACGACCTCGATCCCTCGGAACTCGAACGCGTGGAAGCGCTCTCGAAGCGTCTGGAACGACACCTGGGTGAGATTCTTGATTCAGCGGCCTCGCGAATCGAGCACGGATTGCAAACGCCTGTTGGGATCGAGTCCTTCGACGATGCGGCTCTGGCGGAAGGGCAAATGCTCATGGCGGAGGCGGTCATCCTGTTCGGTGAGCGGGCCCGCGCGCGGGGTGCCGACTTGATTGAAGCGACGCGCACCCCGCTCACGGTCACGGCCACGGACCTCGATGGAAGGGCGCTCACTGGAAGCGTTCGGCTTCGTGAGCTCGATCCGGTGACCGGCGTGCCTGGCGGACCGAGAGAGCTGGGGCGCCTGCCCCTTGAGGGCGTGCGGCTGCGGCCGGGTTACTTTCGCATCGTAGTCCTGCTCGATGACGGGCGTTTCCGCGAGTTCTCTCGGCTCGTTCGACGGGGTCGACCCGAGCTTGCGATCGACTGCCGCTTCGATCCGGCCGCCGACGAGCTGGCCGGAATGGTACGCGTTGACGGAGGAACGCTGTTGCTCCGGGGAGAGTTTGGAACGTCGCTCACGCCATACCAGGGGGTTGCACTAGACGTGCCGGGCTTCCACGTCGACGAAGTGCAGGTCTCGGTCGGGGACTATCGACGCTTC
The DNA here is from genome assembly GCA_029261905.1 of Deltaproteobacteria bacterium. Classification (GTDB taxonomy): domain Bacteria; phylum Myxococcota_A; class UBA9160; order UBA9160; family SMWR01; genus JAJDAM01. The sequence goes on along the minus strand of JAJDAM010000394.1, from coordinate 2,265 downwards.
CTCGCGGGGACCGGACGTGGACGGCCGTCGTACTGGCGTTTGTTGGAGGGGCGACCGAAAGATCCCTGGGACGAACTCGTCGCTGGTCTCCACGACGAGTTGCCGATGGTCGGCGTGAATTGGATGGAGGCACGCGACTACGCGGAATGGGCTGGGAAGCGTTTGATCGCCGCGTACGAACGCGACTTCGTCGGGCGCGGTCTCACCGGACGTCGGTTTCCGTACGAAGTGCCCCCCGGTGAGGATCCGTACCGTGGCGCCGTCGAGGGCATGGCGCCTCCCCCCGTCGACGAGGTTGCCGTAGCGCGCCATTACTTGACCAGCGTTCATCCCGTGCGTTCACACCCCGAGGCGCGGAGTGAGCCCCACGGGGTCTATCACCTGCTCGGTAACGTGATGGAGTGGACCGAGTCCCTGGGTGCGAGCCCCCAGGGCGGGGACTACACGTTTGATCCGGGCAGTCGCTGTTTCATGGGCGCACCATGGCATGCCCGCGCACTCGAAGCCGACCTGGGGGCGCGTGGCGTCGCCGGGATCGGCGACGCCCACGCGCGGGCGACGCTTGGCTTCCGCTGCGCCCGTTCCATCGAACCCTAGACGAAGATTCACGACAATGAGTTCCGAGGAAAAGCACGAGAACAAGGACAAGACGAATCCCAAGGCAAGCTACGACGGGAAACGGGATACGGTCGAGCACATCGCCACCGTCGACTTGGTTGTCGACGTACGGGGGGTCCCGAAACCAGAAATCGACTACGGTGGGATATGCATGCATCGGAGCGTCATCACCCTCGCTTCTCGCTTCCCCCATCTGGAGCCGTATTTCTTCCACATGAACATCGAGGAAATGCAGCACGAGGAGCGTCACCGGTGTGTTCGACAATGCGTTCTGGACCTGCTCGATGGCCTGCATGAGCTCCGCGCACCCGGCACGTTTTATGATTCCTATAATCCGCAAGGTGTCCCGCCTTGGAAGCAGACGCCAGGGGGAGGGACGATCCCGCTCGAGCTGGGGGCTGGGGTCAATTGGCAGCGCTGGGTGACAAACGATTCCGGTACCTGCATCTCCTATTCGCTGCAGGTCATCTTCGAGGTCAACTGAGTGCAGGAAGGCAGAATGCCGGAAGACCTCCGCACGATCGAGATCGAGAAAGAAGTCGGAGCGGAGGGTCAGGACGCACGGGCGCTGCTCCTCGAGTATCAACCTGCTCGCGGTGAGTTCGTGAGAATCGACGCGTCATTAAGGGGAACGCCTTCACACGTGCACGTGAAGGTCTCCCAGTTCGAAGGGCGCGCTCTCGTCTTCCAAGTTCTCGACCAAGAGGGAGTGAGCGTGCCCATGGAAGCAGAATGGACCCTCGTCGCCCGGGTGCTCCGCAAAGGCGAGGGTCTCGTTCCTGCTCGGTGTCCGGTCTGGATAGCGGCTGAGTTGGGGGACGTGTGGACCGAGGGCTCGTTTTTCGAGTACGTGCCGACGGTCGCGGAGATCTTCGAAGCACGCCGGCGGCAGATCCGAGAGCAGTTCGGTTCGTCCGAAGACGAGTTCCTCTGCCAGTGGGATGCGCAGACCTATGAGGCGGAGTCCTCGAACTGGACGACTGTACGTCCGCCGGTCCGCCCGTTGAACCCGGATGAGCGAACTGCGCGGGAACATGCGATTCAGGAGGTGGGCCAACTGCTCCTCCAGCGGATGAAGGACCGCGGGAAGGGCCGCAAGATCCAACGATGGGCGGACCTCGGATCGGTTCTGCAAAGGCAAGTGTGTTGCTTGGGAGAACTGCACCGAAACCTCCTCGAGCAGCGCTTCTCGGGCGCGGGTGGTCTCGATGCGGCACGTGTCGTGCGACTCTTCGCTGAATTTGCGGCCGGTCTACACCGCTTGGACGTTCCGTTGCGGAAGGGGAACTACCTGAATGGGCTACCCAACAGTTCCGCCTATCTGCAGTTTCCCGAGTTCGTGGACTTGCTCGCGGAGTCCGGCCATGCGCCTCTCTGGACAGACCTGAGAGTTGGCCTCGTCGCTTCGCTCGCCACGTTCGGATATGCCCATTTCCGTGACTACACTCGTACGCTCTCGAGCTACTCGCCTTTGGACCTCATCGGAGTGCTTCCACCTTTGGACTCCGCTCGGATCGACGCGACGATCGCTAGGTTCCAGGACTTCGAGAAGCAGGGGAACTTGACCTTTCACTGGGGTAACCTTCTCGTCATCTTGGCGCCCGGGAATTTCCGCCGGCACGCCTTGCGCGGCTTCGACCGGATCGA
>JAJDAM010000393.1 GCA_029261905.1 Deltaproteobacteria bacterium | reverse complement strand
AGGGTGCCCATCGGGCGGTACGTTTCCTGGGGCATGATTTACGAGTTTCCCATCACCAGCCGCGAGGACATCTTCAACCAACGCGTGAGCATGAATGTAACCCTGGAGTTCTAGCCGGCGAACTGGCCCGACGGAGATCGAGAGCCGTCGAGCCAGTTCGCGCGGAGCCTTCAGCTCTCGGTTGCGGCTTGGAGCAGGCTCTCTTCGCGCCTTTCGTGAACGACGATTGCAGCCGTCAATGTTCGAAGCGATTCGGTCGCTGTCTGTGTCGTGGCAGACAGGATTTGATCGATCAGCTCAGAAAAGCTCGCTTCCAGTGAGACGTGGTCTTCCAGCAGCGTCACATACTCGACCGCACTGTTCGGGCGAAGCGCGCGCAAGGACGGAAACACGATCTGCTCTTCCAGCAGAAAATGTGCGCGAAGAGCCCCTTGCAATCTGAACGCGGTTGTCTGGGCGTCGCGATGTCGGCTCTCTGTAAGCATCGCGTTCAGTTCTACGAATAGGGGCGCGATTCGTTCGTGTTGTTCACGGATCTGGTTCGCCGCGCGTCGTATTCGCCGGCGCAGTCCGGCCTGGTCCTTCGTCGCAAGAGTCGCCCGACCGTTGTCACCGTGACCCGCGACCTCTCCATCCCGCGGCATCGTCACCTCGAGAGTTCGAGCTTACGGCTTCGATTCATGCTCTGAATCACGTCCCGATTCTTGTTCTGATTCATCGAGGCCCGTCGGCGGGAATTGGGTGGCTCGCGTCAGGAGCACTTCTTCCTGGTGTTCGTGCGACGAAAGGATCGTCGAAAAGCCGACCATTCGGCGCGAGAACTCCTCCGCTGGCAGTGTATCCAGAGATTCCGACAGGTGACCGAGCTCGACCAACAGTTGGGAATGGGCCGCGACCAGTTTCTTGATCCGACCGCTCTGCGTTTCATCGACGCAACAAACGGCTGGAAAGAAGATCTGCTCCTCCAACTCGAAGTGAGCTGCGAGGGCGCTGCGGTAGCCGTCGAATTCCACGCGCAACGCGCTCTTGTTGTTGGATGCGATCTTTTCGGAGAGTTCCCCGTAGTAGTCGTTGATGCTGTGATGCTGGTCCGCGACGCGGCGCGCGACGCGCCGTAGTCGGTGCCGAAGTCCCGGATCCGTTGCGGTGGTGTTCACAGGGTCCTCCCGTTCAGTGAGTCCCGATGGACTTCAATATGCGAGCGTCGCAAGAGACATGCCACACCTACAGCCGCAACAGCCTTCGCGAGGGCCTGGATCGAGTCCCGAGTGGGTTGAAATGCCCCATGCCGGAAGCGTCTCCGTCTAGGGGAACCCAAAAGGCGTCGTTTTGGCCAATAAGTGATACTCGCTCGATGATGACCGACGAGGGTGGGGGAAAACAGTCGGCGCTGTTCACAGATCCCTACCTGTGGGCGCTTCTTGGCGCTGGGTTGGTCCTTCGCGTGGGCGCAACGCTGCTGACCAACGATGTGGCTGAGCTGATTGCCGACGACAAGTCGTACGTCGAGCGGGTAGAGCAGTTCATGCGCGGAGATGGGTTCTCTATGCGCGGGTTCGTGCGCCCACCGCTCTACTTCGGCCTGCTCAGTTTGATCTGGCAGCTGAGCGATTGGCTTGGGATCGATTGGGTGCTGGCGACCAAGCTCCTGCAGTGTGTCGCAGGAACGGCCACCGCGATTCCGGTATACGCGAGTGCGGTTGCAATGGCGGGCAGTCGCACGGCTCGTTTCGCGGTGGCATTTCTGGTGTTGGATCCCACGCTGATCGCGTACACGCACCTGCTCTGGCCCGATATCGTCTATTCGCTGATCGTGGCCATCGTGTTCGACGGGGTTCGGCGGTTGACTCCGGAGCGTGCTTCGCGAGCGATCGTGCTCGGTGTACTGACCGGAGCCGCGCTGCTGTTGAGACCCGTCTTCGGACTGTTCGCGCTGATGCTGGCGGCGAGTTGGTTGATACGCCTGGGGCCCAAGCCCGCGTTGCGACTGGTTGTGATGGTGGGTGGGACTGCCGCTGTCGTGATCAGCCCGTGGGTGGTGCGCAACCAGTTGCTCTACGGCCCGACGATCGTGATCGAGAACCTGGGGCCCTACAACCTCTGGGTTGGCAACGATCCAAGACGACCCACACGCGTGTTCGCTGAGTGGCTCAGCCTCGGCGACCCCGTCGTTCGCAGCCAGGTGGGAGTCGCGATGGGAACCAAGGCGATCGCCGACGACCCGGCCAGATTCGCGAGTCGATATGTGCGTCGCGCCATCAACCTGTGGGGCTTCGAGTATTTCGTGATCCGCCAGATGTCGTTCAACGGCTACGGCGTGATGGAGAAAGACAGGTTTCTGTTCATATTCTGGCTGGTGCAGATCGGCTACACCGTATCGTTTCTCACGGCCGCCATCGGCTTGCCAACCTCGTTTCGCGACAGGGACTTCCGGCTATTGGTGGTCCACGCAGGGCTCTTCACGCTCGCCATCGCTGCCATGGTCAGTACTACCCGCTATCGCGTGTCTCTCCAATTCGTGTTGGCGATCGCCTCCGGCATCGGACTTTCGCACCTGATCGATCGCCGCATCGGTCGCAAGGAATGGGTCGCGTTGGGGTTGGCGATCCTGCTTCTGCTCACGTCTGCGAACCGGCCGCTGTTTCGCAGGATCGGCTCGGGGGACTTCGAGCAAGTGGAGGAGTTGGGACGGCCCGCGTGGTCCTTCTTCCGGTATTGACGCCTGCCTACGGCACGAAGAACCGGAATTCAGTCCACGTAACCCAGAGCTCGGAGGGACTCCAAGGTTTCTGGGTCCGGCGTTACCGGTTGCACCGTCGCACGCTGGGTCAATTGGTCGCGCGCGC
>JAJDAM010000392.1 GCA_029261905.1 Deltaproteobacteria bacterium | reverse complement strand
CGAACCGAGGATCACCTTCACTTCGCTTCGGGTCATCACATTGGGGAGTACCCGAGAGCTGCGCGCTCGCGTGGCATCCGCGAGACCCTCTAGTGCCAGGCCCAGCACGTCGCGATACAGAAACACCAGCGCGCTCTGGGCCTGTCGCTGGGTGGAAAGGCTCACCTTCTGCCGCACCGCGAGATCGGATAGGAATGCGACGATTTCGGGCGCACCCATCTCCTCCAGCTTCTGGCCGGGGTAGTGGCGTGCGAAGCGACGGATCCAATCCACATAGGAACGCTCTGTCCGATGACTGTAGTGACGTCGTCGGAGAACCCGATCGAATTGAATCCGCAATGCAGACTTCTGCGCGGCAGGGCGCTTGCGATGCACGCCAGGGTTCCACCCGGGACCCGGGGGTGAGGTCAAAAGGCTAGGAACGTCCCGTAGCAAACGCCACTAGTCGCGGCTGGAAACACAGATCGCTCAGAGATCGAGACGAGCCCCTTGGTGAACGCTCGTACCCATCGTGAATCGTGTCGCGATGCTCGAGGACCGGCCGGACCGCAGATCACAGCCGGGATTCGTAGATCGGCTAGATTCCCGTCTGAACGCGTCCGTGTGAAGCTGGGCGGAACGACAGGAGACGGTCGATGGCGGACGAGCGGGTCTACATGCTCAATGTGCTCTGGTTCAAGAAGGAGGGAGGTGCTGCGAAATACGCCGAGTATGCGGCCGCCGCAGCGCCCTTCGTCGAAGCACTCGGTGGCAAGATGCTCGATGGGTTCACTCCCGAGCTCGCGCTGATCGGCGAGTGGGATCCGGATCTGTTCTTCATCGTCGAATGGCCGAGTTGGGAGGCGTTCACCCAGCTGCCCGCAAACGACGGATACCTGAAGATCGCGCATCTTCGGGACGAGGCGCTCGATAATTCGCTGTTGATTCGTTGCAGTCGCCTTCCCGCTGGCTCGACCGGGTAATGAGGGTGTTGCGGCGCAGAGGTCTCGGCTGGAGACGGGGACACACACATGAGTGATCACATCACCCGCTACAGCGTGATGCCGATTCCGCCGAGCGAGGCGCACTCGACATCGTTTCAGATCGGGTCGATTCGCCTTTCCGTCGAATACCGCCGGCTGACCGATGCCATCGCAGCCGCGGTCCAGCTCGAAAGTGCCGATGGCAACGAGCGCGGCCAGACGACCGAACTCGACGATCGCGGTGTATCGGTCCACGTATTCGGCATGCAGGACGGCGAGGAGCGCGAGTTTCTTCGCTTCGACTGTTTCGAAGAGGATCCCCACTACCACTACATCTCGTGGCGCGACAAGAGCAACGAAATGCTTCACATGGATCCGGTCGCGATGGGCGATCCGGTCGGTTTCGCGCTCGATTGCATCGAGCAGCGACTTCCGGCGTTGCTGGTTCGCGCCGGGGCATCCGAGGTGGCGTCGGATGTCGACGTCGCTGCACTGCGCAAGGTTCTGCCGAAGGTGAGAGACGAAGCGACGCGGCTGAGACGTGCCGATGTTGCGGCGAGCCGCAGTGCGGAAGCCAGCGGATGACGCTCGGCTCGGGCGATACGCAAGCCGCACGCCTGCGGGCTCGACTGGGGCACCCGGTCGTCGACGCCGACGGTCACATCATCGAGACCGCACCGGTGTTCCTTCCGTTCTTCGAGGACTACGTGCGGGAAATCGGCGGTGGAGATCTGGCCGAGAAGTTCCGCACAGCGGGAGGGATGGATTTCGACGAGATGGTGCTGCGCCCGTGGAGCCGCTTGTCGTGGGAACAAAGGCGCTCGACATGGGCGACGCGTCCGTCATGGTGGTCGCTGCCGGCTGGCCAGAGCCTCGATCGTGCCACCGCTCACATCCCCCGCCTGATGTACGAACGTCTCGACGACCTCGGGATCGATTTTGCGGTTCTCTATGGCAGTCGAACGCTGACGACGACCGCGATCAAAGACGACGAGGTCCGTCAGGTGGCCTGCCGTGCACTGAATGCCTTCAACGCAGAAGTGTATGCCCCCTATGCCGATCGAATGACGCCGGCGGCTCACATCCCGATGCACACGCCCGAGGAGGCGATCGCCGAGCTCGAACACGCTGTGACCGAGTTGGGTCTCAAGGCGATCATGATCAACGGCCTGCTCCACCGGCCCATTGGCGAACAAGCCGGCACGAGCGATCCGCGCCTTCCGAACTGGGGGTCGGGTGCCGGAGAGCGCTTGGATTGCCTCGGCCTCGATAGCGCCTATGACTACGATCCATTCTGGCGACGTTGCATCGACTTGAAGGTCGTTCCCGCGTCTCACACACCCGGCATGGGCTGGGGAAGTCGGCGCTCGGTCTCGAATTACATGTCGAATCACCTCGGTTCGTTCGGTGCGAGCATGGAGGCGCAGTGTCGATCGTTGTTCATGGGCGGCGTGACGCATCGTTTTCCCGAGCTCGCATTCGGTCTACTCGAAGGCGGCGTGAGCTGGGCGTGTCAGTTGTTCGCAGACATCGTGGGTCACTGGGAAAAACGCAATCGAGACAGCATTCACCATCTGGATCCCACAACACTGGATCTCGACAAGATCGTCGGGC
>JAJDAM010000391.1 GCA_029261905.1 Deltaproteobacteria bacterium | reverse complement strand
GTTCGATTCGGTGGCCATCTGGAACGCATTGGGCAACGACTTCCTGTTGATCGGATTCGCCGCAGATGGCGAGGTCGCGGGACTCGATCGCATCGTCCGCCGCGTTCGCACGCCGAGTATTGCCGCAGGGCTGGCGCGCTGCGGGATCGAGAACGTGCCTGAACTGCTCGCCCACGAACTGGTCCCGCGCGGCGTAGTCCCGACGCTGGAACTCGGAAAACAGGTTCACACGCTGCTGCACCCGATTCTCAGCGACCAGGCCGCGCGAGCCTTCTTCCGGGGCGGTGCCGGCGACCTTCCCTCTCGAGCGAACGCGAGATCGGCCCAGGTCGGGTCGACCACCTCGTTGATTCTAAAATTCGCCGAGCGCAACAATGGCGAATTGACCCGACGAGCGCATGAGCGTTTCGCCAGCGAGACCTGTGAACACCGTCCGGAACAATGCGCGGTCGTTCTCGCCGCGTGGTTCGCGAAAGACCCGGATTCGGAAGCGGGACTTCGACTCCTGCAGCGCACCCGACGGCATGCAGAGTTCCGCGGCGTGCTCGGCGACGAAACGATTCAAACCCTGATGGATCTGTTCGACGCATCTCGTTCGTCCGGTCGCGACGTGAGCCTGGCTGAGGCACAGCGGGCAACCAGAGCCTTCGCTCGCTTCTACCACCATTCGGCCCCATTCGATCGCACCGCGTTGCGCGCGCTGTGGGAACGCTGCGCTCAGGTCCCCGAACGCGCGGAACAATGTCGGTCCGGTTTCGAAGCAGCCGAGCAGCGACTGGGCGGCCTGGGCGCCTGGCTCGACGGATCTCCGCCACCTGACAAACAATCCCCTGCTCGAAACCGCTAGATGCCCGCTCATCGCTCCTGGCTCGTTCACACCGCGATCGCCGCGACTCTCGTCGCGCTGACGTTCGCGATCTACGGGCAGGTTCACGACCACGAATTCGTCAGCATCGACGACCCGATCTACATCCTCGACAATCCGAATCTGGCAGCCGGTCTGAATTTCGAAAGCGTGCTGCGCGCCTTCTCCGAGCCCTACGAGACCAACTGGATTCCGCTGACCTGGATTTCGTTGCAACTCGATCACGAATTATTCGGCCTCGACCCGAGCGGATACCACCTGGAGAACGTGGCGCTCCACTCGATATCGGCTTGCCTGCTCTACTTCGTGTTGATGCAGATGACGGGATCCCGCTGGCGCAGTGTGTGGGTCGCCGCAGTCTTCGCCGTACATCCACTTCACGTCGAATCCGTTGCCTGGGCAACCGAACGCAAGGACACCTTGAGCGGCGTGTTCTGGATGCTCACGTTGCTCTGCTACATCTCGTATTGCGAGGCCATGGGTCGCTCGACTCCCGGTTCGAGGTCGCGTCCGATCGGCCGGTATCTGCTCGTGGTGACCTGCTTCCTGCTGGGCCTGCTCGCGAAACCCATGGCCGTGATGCTCCCGGTCGTACTGCTGCTACTCGACTACTGGCCCTTGTCCCGCTTGGGGAACGATCGAACCGGTGCGCTTTTCGATTCTCGTCGCTCGAGGCACGCGATCCTCGAGAAGCTGCCGCTATTCGCGATCTCGGCAGCGATCGGCTGGGTCACCTTGTCCGTGCAGAGTGATGCCGGCGCCGTGCTCCAAGGGGATCTGCTCTCCGTTCCACTTCGCGCAATGAACGCGCTGAACTCCTACGTCGCATACATCGCGAACAGCCTCTGGCCTGCGAACCTGAGCATCTTCTACCCGCATCCAATGGCTCGGGGTTCGGCGGGTCTTGCGATTGCGCAAGGCGCGGGACTCGCCGCGACCACCGTGTGGTTCGCGAGCATGGCGCGTACCCGACCGCATTGGATCGTCGGTTGGTCGTGGTACCTGGTGTCGATACTCCCGGTGATCGGAATCATCCAGGTCGGTCTGCAAGCGAGAGCCGATCGATACACCTACCTCCCCCAAATCGGTTTGACGATCGCACTGGCTTGGGGAGCGAACGATTGGCTCGGTCGGACGAAGTCGGGGCGTAGAACGATCGCCGTGTTGGGTGTCGGCAGCGTCGTCGCGCTGTCGATTGCCGCATCACAACAGGTCGGGACCTGGCGCAATTCCCTGAGTTTGTACGAACACGCCGTTGCAGCGGATAGCACGAGTCCGATCGCGCACCTCGGCCTGGCGGGTCTGATGGTGCGATCGGGCCTCATCGCCGAAGCGAAGTCTCTTTACGCCCGATCGCTGGAGATTGCGCCCGGTATGGCCGGTGCGCACGCGGGGCTGGCCGACGTGCACGCCCTGGAGGGGGATCTCGACAGGGCGATCGAGGGCTATCGACGCGCGATGAAGCTTGTTCCCCGTCGCGCGCGTTGGCGCGCGCACCTGGGCAAAGCGTTGATGGAAGACGGCCAGTCGAAAGCGGCCATCGACGAACTCGAGCGAGCCATCGAATCGTATCGGGATCACCCGACACCCGAAGTACACGCCTACCTGGCGAGTGCGCTCGCCCAAGCCGGGCAGCTGGAGCGGGCCCGAACCGAGTATCGAAAAGCTATCGCATTCCGGCCCGAGTACGCGGATGCGCATGCGAACCTCGGGTTCCTATTGGTTCGTCAGCAGCGCCACAGCGAGGCTCATGCTCACCTCGAGCGCGCGCTCGAACT